>JBDNIP010000574.1:0-1023 GCA_041688245.1 Algoriphagus sp. | reverse complement strand
TTCGAAGGTCAAATTATTTAAGGTGCAAATGGACTTCCTATTCAAGATGGGAAATTGAGATTACTGGGAAATTATAATTCTGATTTTATACTAGGGCTTACCAATGAGTTTCGATACAAAGGATTTAAATTCGGATTTGTGGTTGATTGGCGACAAGGAGGCACGCTTGTTTCGCGAACCAGAGCGCTGGGAAGTACTTCGGGAGTCTTGGCAGAGACTTTGGTGGGGCGAGAAACTGGAGTAATCGGAGCAGGTGTGAAAAATATAGGCATACTAGATAATCCACAATACGTTCCTAATACCAATTCAGTACCAGCCAGTACGTTTTACAATAATTTCTTCGATCGAGGAAATGAAGCAAGTGCTACCTACGATGCGTCATATGACAAGCTTAGACAACTTAGCCTTTATTACGATTTACCTTCTGGAATGGTAAATCGGATCGGTTTTCAAGCCGTCAAAGTGGGTGTGGTGGGAAGAAATTTATTGTTGTTCACCGAGAATCCGCACATCGATCCTGAGCTGAATGCCCTACAAGGGCGAAATATCACCTACGGTGTCGAGGACATGTCCTATCCGTCTACAAGAAGTATTGGCTTCAGCATCAAAACAAAATTCTAACCATGAAAAAGTCAACTTTATATAGCGCTTTCCTTTTATTGGGCTTCAGTATGTTCTCTTACTCCTGCACAGAAGGTTTTGATGAAATCAATAGCAATCCCAATTCACCGGAAGCTATTGGCCCTCAATTTCTACTCTCGAATATCATCTCAGTTGCAGCAAATGAGAACACCTATACTCAGGGATTTCGCTTGTCAAATTACCTGGCACAATTTGCTGCCAGCGTGGAGTTTGAGCGAATTGATCGCTACGAAATGGGAAGCAATGCCCAGTACTGGAATAGCACCTTTCAATTATTGAATGATATCGAGTCGATCCAAGATAATCCGGCGACGAATGAAGCCTATAATGCGGTATCAGATATTATGAAGGCGTATTTGTTTTCTCAATTGACAGATATGT
>JBDNIP010000573.1:0-3702 GCA_041688245.1 Algoriphagus sp. | reverse complement strand
CTGCTTAGTCGCTATATCCCGTAGCAAATGCATGATCTGATAGCGGTTGACCAGATCCAAATGTGCCGTCGGCTCATCCAAGACCATCACTTTACCGTCTTGTGCCAAAGCTCGTGCGATCATCGCTTTCTGACGCTGACCATCTGAAATCTCTGAAAGTCGTTCATCTTTGAGGACTTCAGTCTTGGTGAGATAAAGTGCATTTTCGATCAGATCCCGATCATGAATAGCTAATCTCCCAGTCCATCCCGTATGAGGAATTCTCCCGAGCGCCACCAATTGTCCAACGGTCATATTACCAGGAAGTACTGGTTCGGAAAGCACTACAGACAATGCTTTGGATAGCTCAGCATTGGAGAAATTTTGGATATTCTTCTCATTCAGCGTCAATTCGCCACTCCAAGGTTTCAACTGACCAAGAATTGCTTTTATCAAGGTTGATTTACCCACACCATTAGGCCCAAGCAGACATGTTAATTCATTTTCAAAAAGTTGAAAGCTAAGATTCTCAAGCACTACTTTTTTTGGGTTACTGGTAGCATAGCCCAAAGTCAAATTTTTGGCTACAATGGTTGATTCCTTCATGGCTTAGAATTCTTTGCTGAAATTCCTTCTCAATACCAAACCAATCACGATTGGAGCACCAACCAAAGAAGTCACTGCATTGATAGGAAGCATCTGTGCCGAGCCTGGGAGTTGCCCAACCACATCGCACAATAGCAGTAAAATAGCCCCTAGCAAGGCTGAAGCAGGAAATAGAATGAGGTGATCAGCAGTCTTCCACATGATTCGAGCTAGATGAGGGACCGCAATCCCAATGAAAGCAATCGGTCCGCAAAAAGCAGTAATACTTCCGGCAAGCAATCCTGTGCTTAGAATCATCATCCAGCGCAAAAACGTAGGATTCACTCCCATACTTTTTGCATAGCGCTCGCCAAGAAGCATCGCATTAAATGATTTGACTGAAAAAATAACCGGAAAAATTCCGATTAGCACTACTATTCCCAAAACCACTACTTGCGGCCAAGCCAATCCGCCCAAGCTACCCATAGACCAAACCGTAAACAGCTTCAGTGCATCTGCGCCAGAAAAATATGAAAGTACGGAGACTATGGCAGAAACTGCTGATCCAAACATCAATCCCACAATCAAAAGTGTCATACTATCTTGGATCCGCCAAGCGACTAAACTGACCAAAACCATCACTAATCCAGCTCCAAGGGTCCCAGCACCTACTATTGCCCAAGCACTCAGGCCTCCACCCAAAGCTGAAATGCCAAATGCAGAGCCCGCCAACATCAGCAATGCAACCCCTAAACCTGCACCTGAGCTGATCCCTAAAACGAATGGCCCTGCCAGTGGATTTCTGAAGAAGGTCTGCATCTGAAGTCCACTTAGACTCAAGCCTACTCCTGCCAATAGTGCAACCATAGCCTTTGGCAAGCGGTAGTTCAAAATGATCTGTGCGTGAGAAGTTTTCACCCAAGAACCAGTAATCAAACCCTTTAAAATTTCATCTGGATAAATGGAAACTGAACCCAGACTGACGTTCAATAAAAAACTGAACACGAATACTACACATGCTACTATAAAAAGAATCGTGATTCGACTATTTTTCATTGAGTTGCTTGTAAAAATACAACTCGTAATCAGGGAGCAGGCTTGGATGAAGGATTTTCATTAGATCTTTCAGAATCAAGTCAGGTCGCATGTAACCTAATTCAAAGTATTCCAAACCTCCAGTTTCGCCTTTTTTGAGCGTGTAGGTAAATACATTTCCGTTCTGATATGCTTTGATCGCTTGATACCGAGGCTCGACTTTCCCTATTTCTACCAAGGAAATAAAGTCTGCAGATCCTATCCAAAAATCCGCATCCATTGCATTATCTATTACAAATTCATAATTCAGCTGCAAGCTTCCAGTGCCAGATTGATCTTCGAAAACATACTTGCCGCCTGCATTTTTCAGAATCTGTGCACCCCAACTTTCACTTCCAGGGGCATACCAGATATCCTGATACATTACCCCACTCAAGACCGTGGGTCTTCCTACTTCTGGAATCTGTTCTGCCAAAGCCGCTGCTTCCACGTAATCCTTCTCTACCTGCGCAAAAACTTCGCTGGCTTTTTCGAATTCACCAAGTAGAATCCCTGTAAACTTGACCCATTCCGCCCTTCCCAAGGGATGCTGCTCCACATATTCACCATTGATGACAGCGGGGATTTCTGCTGTCTTTAGAAGATCCAAATACCTCAGATCATCACCCAAAGTGGAAATCATAATCCAATCCGGATCAAGGTCGATGATCAGCTCAGTATTCGCCGAGGGACCTGCCCCAAGATCTTGAACCCTTCCAGCATCGATCAGTATTCTGCTGGTTTTAGATGAAATCAAATCAGTCTGAGGAAAGCCTACGAGCTTATCGCTCATTCCAAGCAGGTCCAAATGAGGAATCTGTGTAGTCGAAGTCAAAATTACTTTTGCAATTGGAAGCTGAATTATTGCATCAAATTTTCCAACGGGGATCATTCCATTTTCTGCTACAATTAAATAGCGAAAAGTCCTTTCTGAACCAGTCCAGGGCTGCGACACCTCAATTCTCCAAAAACTTGCCCCCTTGGACACAGTGAAGCCTTTTGCATAAGATAGCGCTACTTTTTCTACCAAAACAGCTTCTGACGATTGCTTTGAATCGCATCCAAAAAAGATTAGAACAAGGTTGAAAATCAGTAAGTACTTAAGGAGATTTTTCAAGATAAGCGCACGATTTGTTGATGGGCAAAGTACGGACTAGAAATTCCGCTTTCCAAAAAAGTATTGTGATGATCTTTTTTCATCTCAAAAATGAGGTTATGTTTACAATGGAAATTGGTTCCCAAACTCGTAGCTGAGCTCTTGGGATTAAAAGGGAATTCGGTAAATGCCGAAGCTGTCCCCGCAACTGTAAGCCCTGTGGAGTGATCCACAATTGATTTGTCATATATAGCCATTGTCCCAAAACGAGTTTGGGACGAGAAGGCGACAAATTGGGGTAAGCCAGGAGACCTGCCTGATTCTATGATTCTGTGCTTTCGGAGGAAAAGCAAATAAGATCTGCATCAAAAGTCATCGGTTAATCTCGATTGGCCAAGTTTCATGTCTTCCTATTTCTCTTCAAGACCGAATCGAATTTAATTTTAATTCGATCAGGTATGGGTGTATTACTTTTAATAGGAATGATCTTCGGCTTCTCGCCGCAAAGTCAAGATACCTTAGTATTAGCTGAGGTGGAGGTCTATGCACCTGTGCTTGACAGATTTACGCAGGGTCAGAAGATCCAATCTTACTCCAAAATAGAATTACAAAATTATCAAGGGAGGTCCTTGGGTGATTTGCTGCAGGAAACTTCTCCGATTTTTATCCGCCAATACGGCGCCGGAATGCTGGCTTCCCCTTCTTTTCGAGGGACCTCCGCTGGGCATACCGCAATTTTCTGGAATGGTCTCCCGATCAATAGCCCATCGCTTGGGCAATCAGATCTATCAATTTTACCAGTCGTTGGGATAGATCAGGTAGCCATTCATTTTGGCAATGGAGGCGCACTTTTCGGAAATGAGGCAATTGGGGGTTCAATTCACCTAGATACCAAGGCTACTTTTGGCAAAGGCTTCCGCGGGAATTTCACGCAGCAGATTGGAAGCTTCGGTCAATTTAACAGCACT
>JBDNIP010000572.1:0-2491 GCA_041688245.1 Algoriphagus sp. | reverse complement strand
TTTTCCTATATATATTCATTATTTTATTTCTTAATTCATGTTCGTGTAGTCCTGAAGGTATCATCAAATATGCAGCAAAAGGCATGGAATCTATGATAGGTGAAGGTTTTATACCTTCAGATGAAATCCGACAACTCGGGGACTTTGAAGGTATGAATGTCAATTTGAGCACAAAAAAAACTGACGATGTAGTAGTATCAACTATTTTTCTCAAGCTGGAAAATGGTGACCCGTTAATTCTCGAGAATCAACCAGAAGTCTTAGCTCGAAAATGTGCGGAGATTTACTTGAGAGACTTTGAAAACTCATCAAATTATGGTCAGATAATCGTTCAATTCTTACAAGGTGACCCAACCAATCCAGAGAATTTTGCCATGCAGGAATATACTTTTGAGACTTCAGATTTTTGAACTAAAACTCACAAAGCACCATGAATATGCCCGAAGAATTTAAGAAACCGCCCATTACCCTTGGCGATTGGATCATCTCAGTTTTAGTGACCAAGATCCCGTTGATTGGCTTTATCATGTTAATCGTATGGGCTTTGGATAAAAATATTGATCCCAACAAATCGAATTGGGCAAAAGCGGAATTAATCGTAAGCTTAATTGGGATTGCTTTTGTCGTCATCATCATATCCATCATTGGATTCAGTTTTTTTACCAATTTCTCCGAGGGCTTCGGCCCTAGCCAGTTTGATTGATGAAGTATAAAGCAATTTGTTCCGATATTGATGGAACGCTCTTGAACTCTATCCGAGATCTTTCACCCCGTTTAATTGAGGCTGTGAATAGATTTCCTGCACACTTTCCAGTGATTCTTGCAAGTTCCCGTATGCCGCAAGCCATGCGGCATTTGGTCACAGGTCTCGGAAAGCATCCGCAACCCCTAATTGCTTACAACGGTGGATTTGTATTGAGTTCTGTCGGTGAGATCTTAGAAGACGTATCCATCCCACTGACTTTGGTAGAGAAAATCCTTGACCTCACTGAAAAGTCTGAAATCCATATCAGCTTGTATCAGGGTGAAAACTGGTACGAGGAGGACAATGATTATTGGTCTCAACGCGAAATGCGAAATACAAAAGTTCAATGTACTTGGATGAAAGGCTTGGACGTGGTGGATCTCTGGAGCAAGGGCGACTCCGGTGCACACAAAGTAATGTGTATGGGGGATTCCAATGAATTAAACTGGCTATTCGGGGAATTGCATTTCCAGCATTCAAATGAGCTTCACCTCTATCGATCCAGTGATACTTACTTAGAAATTGCCCCGAAAGCAATTTCCAAAGCAACTGGGCTTCAAAAAATCTTAGCACACGAGTATGAATTTGACATGGAATCGGTCATCGCCTTTGGAGACAACTATAACGACATTGACTTACTTCAATCTGTGGGCTGGGGAGTAGCAGTTGATAATGCCAAGCCAGAAGTAAAAGCTGTTGCCAAAGAAATTACACTACATCATAAAGAAGATGGAGTAGCTGCTGTTTTGGAAAAACTCTTTTTACAAGTATGAAAGCTGAAAATAAAATCAGAAGGCTCAAATTGAAGTCAGAAGGCTGAAAAGAAGGTCAGAAAGCTAAATTTCAACCTGAAAATTTCAGCTTTTTGACTTTAGATTTTATACTTCACTTTATAAGTTTAGATTTCAAACTTATTTTTCTCACTTCATACTTCTGAATTCACAAAATTCCTGACCCATCCTCTACATCTTCAATCGCTTTGATGAGAAAATCCTGGAATGGTTTAATCCGTTGGAATCCATCCATGGCAACGGTAATAAACCTTCCGGAGTCGATATCCTGATCTGGAATTAGCGTAGTGACAATAAAGCTCTTATGCCTCAAAAAGTCAATGTATTCATGGTCTGCATCGTAATCTCTAGGGCTAGTTTTCAACTTTTCACCTTCTAGTCCCGAAAAAACATCAGCTATCCCTTTGCTATTCAAAATGTCATTCAACTCAGCCCCTGAATAATCGATCTCTCTTCGGATTTTTTTCAATACTTCCGAGTTTGGCATCCAAATCCCACCTGCTAAAAATGAAGATCCAGGTTCTACATGGCAATAGTATCCCGGCCATTCTGCCTTTTTTCCTTTTGTTGAGAAATAGGCAGAAAAGTTGTTTTTGTAAGGGTTCTTATTTTTCGAAAAACGTGCATCTCGGTTAATTCGAAAGATGCAATCTTTAGGTTGGAAGGCAGCCATTGCTGGCTCAAATGCCTCAACACCTTTCAGCATCACTGCCACATCTTCTATAAATTCGGCCCGCGAATCGAGGTACCATTTCTTATTGTCATCCATCCATTCTTTGGAATTGTGCTCAGAAAGGGCTTGAAGGAATTTTAGATAGGGGCGCATCGGATGAGTTAGCTTAGAAAATTAAAACTATTGAACTTGGTCAAAGCAAAAAAGTTAATCACTTAAAACTTTTTCATAAATTACACGTAATATTATCTTTAAAAACGTACGTGCGATGAACACTAAACT
>JBDNIP010000075.1:0-2330 GCA_041688245.1 Algoriphagus sp. | reverse complement strand
GGTGTATCTTAGAGAAAGGTATTTAAGCTCTTGGTTATACAACTTGCAGATATGCATATAAATAGCAATTAGTTTGAGTGCTTTTTCCTTGGGAATCATTCTTAAAGATTGAAGTAGATATCTTCTTTAAGATACTGATTTACAAGGTTTTAACCAAGATTTTTACTATATAATTTACTCAAAATCAACGGTTTAAATCGAAAATTTAAGCACTCTTCTGACCCTTGATTCGCATGAATTGTAAAACCCAACCCAACAGATGAAAAACGCTACTTCAACTAAATTTATAATACTAGCAGTTTTTATAATCACATCTTTGTTTATTTCCTACATTTTTGCGAATTGGGATGAGTTCAAGCGAGGACTAAGGGGACAGCCGCTCATAGAAAATAACTCCGACTCAAGAACTAATCCTTAGAAAATTATTCGCTAGGCAATTGTTTTGTCACTAAAAAGCATTTTATTGGATTTCTAATTAGTTAGCTATGAATCAACAACTTATTCAGGATTTCTTGTTATTTCTCAAGGATCCCAAACAGGCAGAAGTGTATACGTCAATGGCGGTCAACAAATTCATTTTATTGCTGGTAGGGGCTTTGCTGCTGATTATTCCCAGTGCCTTACTTATAGAGTGGGTTGGTTTAGATCAGTTCGATTCAATAATTGAGGATATGATGAAGGACAATAAATGGCTTGTGGTCATCTCAGGGATATTTCTGGCGCCGATAATTGAGGAGCCAATTTTCAGACTTCATTTGAATTTGAAAAAATCCTCGATCTGGTGGGGTATTGGACTTTCGGTTTTTATCATTAGTAAGCAATGGTTTATAGCGGTTGGATTTGTGGTGTATATGATCTATTTACTTATCGCAGTCAGTCAGAAAAGTCCTTTGAATCTGAAGTTTGTAGTCTACACTTCAGCGATTTTTTTCGGCTTGGTTCATTTGGGTAATTACTCCAACTTCAATCTAGCAGATCATTTTTATTGGATTCCATTGCTGGTTGGTGTCCAGTTTTTCATTGGATTGATTCTGAGTTATATTCGTCTAAACCACGGAATAAGATCAGCAATTTTATTTCATGGAGTCTACAATGCGGTCTTGATTATTCCTGCAGTCTATTTTTATGAAGGTTGATGTAGCGCATTTACTTCCATTTTCAATATTTGAAAAAACTCAACCTATCCTAATCCGCTAAATACAAATCTATAGAAATCATCTCAAAAAGTCTTTGGTGGAAGATTCAGACAACCTATCCTTTGATTGCTGGAATAATTTATCTGCTGGATGTCCGTCTATTTGGAGGGAATGAAGATTGCTTTTGGAGGGAATTCTTTTGGGAAAAAGCGGTAGTATTATTTTTCTTCTCTGTAATGGGCCTTGCTTCTTGCCTTGGGGTGTGGTGGCATAGTTTATTTAGTTGACCTGCGATGCCTAAGTGGAGCAGATGATGCCTATTATTTATGTGTAGACAATCAAATCAAATGAAAAGAATTAAAACAATAGAACAGTTTTCAATACTAATTGCTCTTGCTATTATAATCTCTACTTCTTCGCTAAATCTATACCAATTGCATTATCGATATTACTATTTGGTGTATTTTTTCAAATTTATATATATCATTTATATAAGAAGGAAGGTAAAGGTGGTGAATTCCTAAAAGGTAAAGTTGGACCTTTAATTGTTGGAGTTTGTCTTATTATATTCTTCTTGGTAAAAGATCGATTTATCAAATAATGGGCAACCGAAGAAGAAAAAGATCAAGAGTGGTATTCAATCATTTGATCTGGCTCTTCTATCCCAAGGCTTGCTAACAGGTAAAGAATTGATTGCTTTTGTACAGAGAAGTGTGGAGTTGCTTTTATAAACCCCTAAGGTTTTAAAGATCAGCTTACGTGAGCGAAGCCGAAGGGTCCATCCCGATAGTTATTGCGACTTGGAGAGTTTGATTACCCCAAAATCCCCAAATTTCTCGGGGATTTTTTGTTTTCTCGTATCTGACCGCTGCTTAGACTGCATTGGTAATTAAATAGAATAGAGGTATTCTTAAATGACTATAAAGACCAAGACTGTCTCCTTTTTGAGACAGACGTAGTTTTTTCGGATAGATATGGATTAACTTTCATTATGCAAAAGCTATGGTCTTGAACGCGACTTGTGGTATCAAAACAAAGTAGGGTATCATCTTCGGCTGGTTTGCTGTTGATGCATTTGCAGCAAATGTTTTGCACAAAATGCTTTAATTAATCCAAACGAGCTACTGCGCTTTGAGGTAATCGAAAAATAAATGTTTGATTATCAAGTATATATATATATATATATATATATAT
>JBDNIP010000571.1:0-3607 GCA_041688245.1 Algoriphagus sp. | reverse complement strand
GTGAAATCAGCTTTCGTTTCTGTAGCCAAATCCTTTTCTTGTTCGATGACTCCATTGAGCAAGGTCTTCATCATCTTAGTTCCCGGAAGTTCCATTTTCTGAACCAAAAGGATTCTGTTTTTCTTGCCTTTCAATACGGTCAAAGCATCTTTCGTAAAAGCCGGAGCGATCAACACTTCGAAGAACAACGAATGCATCTCTTCCGCTGCCTCTTTGTCTACGGTTTGGTTGGTGATCAAAACCCCGCCAAAAGCCGAAGTGGTATCTGCTGCAAATGCTTTTTGGTAAGCGGCCTTTACGGTTGCTGCCAAAGCAACTCCACAAGCATTGGTATGCTTCAAGATAGCAAAAGCCGTTTCGCCTTTGAATTCTGCAATAAGATTGACTGCCGCGTCTACATCGACTAAGTTGTTATAAGAAAGCTCTTTTCCATTCAACTGATCAAACAGTGCTTCCAAGTCTCCAAAGAATAATGCGGATTGATGTGGATTTTCCCCATATCGAAGAGCTTTGGATTTATTTTCAGACACTTTCAAAGAAGGAATACTTTCCGCCTGATTGAAGTAGTTGAAAATGTGGGTATCGTAATGAGAAGAAACCTGAAAAGCCTGAGCGGCGAAATAGCGTCTGTCTTCCATCGTTGATCCACCATCCTGAGCAGTTAGTTTCTCTTCCAATTCTACGTATTGATCCTTGGAAGCGATGATGATTACATCTTTAAAATTCTTTGCTGCAGCTCGGATTAGGGAAATTCCTCCGATGTCTATTTTCTCAATACTATCAGCTTCGGAAGCTCCAGAAGCTACAGTTTCCTCAAAAGGATATAGATCTACGATCACCAAATCAATCGCTGGAATATCATATTCGGTTGCCTGTGACAAATCACCTTCATTATCCCTTCGATACAATATTCCGCCAAATACTTTTGGATGGAGTGTCTTCACTCGACCACCAAAAATGGAAGGATAGCTAGTAAGATCTTCTACAGGTATAACTTCAGCTCCTTGCTCTTCGATGAATTTCTGAGTGCCACCGGTTGAGTAGATTTTTACGCCATGTTGCTTTAGAAGGGCAATTATAGGCTCAAGATTGTCTTTATAATAGACTGAAATTAAAGCAGATTTTATTTTTTTGAGGGCCATTTGGCAATGGTTTGGTTGGAAAACTTGTTAAAAACAAAGTTAGGAAAAAAGCTTGGAAGGGATTTGGTAAATGTGAGGTGAATTGGTACTGTAAGTAGCGTTTAGCTAATATTTTCACAAACCTTGGTTTGCTGTAATGTATTCTGATTGCCAGTAATTTAATTTTTCCAACTAGTTATTTTATGACTTTCTGAAAAATCCATCGATAGAATTGATCAAAGGGGAAAGCGATCTTTTATACCGTAAAGGGCCATTTATCTGTGTTTTCAGAAAGTCTGAGTGCTTGGAATTGATAAGGTCAATTGTCTTGTGTTTCGAATCTTTATTGGTAGACTTTCTTCTTGAATTTTTGCGAATCCGATAGTAAAAGCCTGTTTCTGGAAGTTTTACCACTTCTCCACCGGATTTAAGGAGATTGATCCAAAACTCCCAGTCCTCCTAACCCCAAGTCATTCTTTCATCATACCCACCTACTTTTTCCCAGTCGGATTTTCTGTAAAAAGCAGAAACGAAAATCAGTTATCAAGAGATATCGCAAAAGGGGAATAGGGCTTTAAAATCCATTTTCCATTTTTATCCCCAAATTTTTCAGCTTCAGAATAAACGACTTTTACCTTTGGGCTTGATTATAAGATTTTACGGCATTTTCAATGTAGGTAGAAGAGATCAAATCATCTGCATCCAAAGGAAGGATGTACTTTCCAATAGCTTTTTTTATTCCTTGGTTTCTGGCTTTTGCAGGTCCTGAATTTTCTTGGATGATGACAGACACTTGTCCAAGAAATTTTGCCTCAAGATCCAAAGCGATCTTTGGAGAGTCGTCTTTACTTCAATCATCGACAATAATTATTTCAATTTCCTTAAAAGTGCTTTGAATGACCGAATCAAAGGTTTCAACAAGGAATTGACCCTGATTGAACAATGGGATTACAACACTTACAATCGGATTCATATCGAAAGATGAAAATCAGTGTGATTAAATATTAGCAAGCGTCTAGATGATAGAATCTGAATGATTCTAAGCTGTACACTATTAATTCTAAAACGTAAAATTACAGGTATTTATCGATGATAAATACCTGTAATTTTAACATCATCAACTGGCAGAATATTTAAAATATTATTCTTGTATGAATAATTGAGTGGGTGAAAAAAATTCCCAAAGAAAGTCCATTGCAGTGGATAGTTTGGGTTTTTCCCTTTTAGTCGAAAATCAATAGTTTTGAAAAATTTGGCAATAAAATTTCTAACCTCAATTTTTTTCTCTCTTGGATGAATACCTGGAAATTCCTTTAACAATTCAAAATTCAGCTCTAAATGTGCCTCCATGTTTTTAAGTAAATCAGTACTAAATGGCGTATTCGGTTTTCCCATCCAAGCTATGGCAGATACAAGTTCCTGCCAAAAATCCGGCATCCATCTTCCCTCTCCGTCAAAGACTTTGGCAGGACCGCCTTTTACTTCAGGTTTACCCACCAAAAAGATATTTTGATCTGTGAAATAATCCCAAACTCTGTCAAAATTCATTAAAGTGGCTTTGATATCATGCCATCCACCACCATAGTGATGAAGAAAGTATGCCCTTAAATAATCCGACTGATGTACAGCACTCAGGTATTTGAATGCTGGATGCAAAGGATTCGCTTCAAGGACAAAATCTGTGATATTTTCTTTAGTGATCAAACAAACCGGTACTCCGATGTTAGCAACCAACAGTTCAAAACTTTTTGCCCTAGCAGAATTCATTGCTCCCCCTGCCCAATAGCACCAAATTACCTTTGGGATTCCATTTTGGTAATCCAGAAGTTCGAACTGTTTTTTACTTTCAATATAGTTTCCCATAAAATTAAACTCTGTTTAGAATCAGCGCTGGAATTGTGAAATACTTGAAATTTACTCATCTAATTAAATTTGAATCCTTAGAAGTAAGGGGCACTGAGCCAACAAAATTGGAAGTATAGCTCTAACATTTTATTACTATGATTATCCGCAGTGGCACCAGTAAAGCGATGAAAGCAGTATAAAATTTGATGAAAATGATCTTAATTAAGAATTCAAAATCTTGTCTTTAAGTGGCTTTGAAGGAGTAGACCATTCATACCTATCCGCCAAGGTGGAATCCTCTACGCATTGCGGGGAAGCGAATAAATTACTGCCCTGTGGCCCTGAAAGGATAAACCTGTAAAGTTCCGCCCTTCTCGATAGCAATCGGGACAGGGCTTCTTTCTTGTTTTAAGTGCTTTACCCCCGTCCCGTATTGCTATCGGGACCGGAGGGTTCCACCTCAGTGGACAAGTGGGAATTGTTTCAATCCTTGGGATCTATTTTTGACTGATTCAAAACCTTAAGGTTAGAATTCCAAAGAACATCAGGCTAGGGCTGTAATTGCGGGTACACATATTTATTACTGTAGGATTATGACCCATTATTCTTATTGCCATTTTTTCTTGAGGCATAAAAGTAGC
>JBDNIP010000074.1:0-2327 GCA_041688245.1 Algoriphagus sp. | reverse complement strand
TGGTAAAACCAATCCCCATTCGTTGCCTTTGGATGAGGAATATGATGTGGATCCCATGGATAGCTATGGATTATCAAAGGTGGTGAATGAGAAGACGGCGCGCAGCTTCCAGCGAAGATCAGGAGTTGATATTTATGCCCTTCGGATCGGAAATGTGATTGAGCCGCACGAATACGCTGAGCTGTTTCCGAATTATTTCAAACATCCTGAAGTACGGCGCAGGAATGCGTTCTGCTACATTGATGCGCGTGATTTGGGACAGATTGTGGATTTATGTTTGCAAAAAGATGAACTGGGTTTTCAGATTTTCAATGCTGGAAACGACCACAATGGAGCGATTATCCCAAGCAAAGAATTGGCACAAACGTTTTTCCCTGGTGTCCCAATCACCCGTGAACTAGGGGAGCATGAAGCCTTATTTTCAAATCTAAAAATCAAGGAAGTGCTAGGATTTAAAGAAGAACATAACTGGCGAAAGTATGTGAAAGGGGAAATCGAATAATCCCCCCCGGGAACTCAAATAAAGGGAAGCAAGAACTACCCAAGCCCTCAGGTCAAAGAATGACTGACATAAAAAATAATGAACTACTTTTAATTTTAAATTCTATCCAGAATTCAAAATTATCACTTCGTAAAAAAATTAGTTTTATAAATTATTCAGTTGGAATGAAAAGATTTTGCTGTAGAAATAGACTTACAATACTCGGGATAATAGCACTTACAACTTGCCTGCCAGTACAATTGTCCGCACAAAATGAGTCTATTTATTATAAACTAATTCATCCTGAGACCAAAGCAACCTCCTTTCTTCTTGGTACTTATCATAACTATCCAGAAGGCTGGTACCAGGTACCAAAAGAGGTGAAAGAGGCTTTGGCCAAAACCACTAGCTTGATTACCGAAATGGGCTTGGCTAGATCGACCAAATACAGTAATAAAATCAATCAAGCAACTCGTTATAAACAAGGCCAAACTGTGCTAGATAAGCTAAAAGGAAGTCATAAAGACAATTTTCAAAAGTATATCGATGAGAAGATAGCCGGATCTGAATCGGAAAAAATGAGCGTGTTAAATAGAAAGCCTTATTTCATGTTGGGAAGTTTATTCGCCTTACGGTTTTCCGATAGTGTAATGAGCATGGAAGCAGAGCTTAAAGCTTTGGCAATCAAAAATGATATCCAACTAAAGGGCTTGGAACCAGATGAAAAGCGTCTTCTGAGATACGCAAAAAGATATGCCAGAATGAGTAACACAAATAATCTGGGATTAGTCACAGAACTTCAAATGTTATCTAAGGCTATGACGTTTGGCAAATATTTGGATGGCGACATTTTAGCAATGAGCACGATGGCAGGAGGAGCAACTCCCATGGCCATTGAGAGAAATCAGTATTGGGTGCCCCAACTGGTAGAAATGCTCAGAGAACCTAGCTTTGTAGCAGTTGGTGCAGGCCATCTTATTGGCGAGCTTGCTGTTCAGGAGTTGCTAAAGGAGCAAGGCTTTAGTGTAACGCCAATTGCCTTAAGTCATCCTCGCCCCCAAGCACTTATTGATTTACTGTTGGAGTTGAATCCTCCAGAACAGAAAACTATAGATATAGACAAATAAACGCTATGGTTCTAAAGATTTTTAAAGCATAGTCCAAAGAAAGCTTGAATCGAAAATGCAGATTTTTTTGGAAGAAATAAATGAGTTCGGCGATTATCCCCAGTAAAGAATTAGTGGAAACATTTTCCCCTGGTGTGTTAATTATCCGCGAATTGGGAGCGCGTGAAACTTTATTTTCAAATTGCAAAATCCGTGAAGTACTAGGGGTTTTTTAAGAAGAACATCACTGGAGGAAGTATGTGGAAAGGGAAAGATTCCTTTTTGGTGCGCCTGCCAATAGGTAGTCCAAATCCTAAATTGATTAAGCTCAGAAGAGGGAACGCACAGTCTTTATCGGTACACATTCTGAATGCAGTCAAATAAATAGCACTGAATATTTTGATAGTCTTGACCTCAGAGAAGATTTTCAATTCCGCAGGCTCTAAACTCCATGCAGTCCAATAAAATCCTTGTTTTGACCAATCTTGCAAAACTCACCGCCATTTTTGGGTAGGTTATTGTTTTGAGTAAGCGGTTAAAGCGCTGGTTACATCAATTTTTTCTAAAAATCGTACTACCTAACTAACGCTCGATCCTTTCCAAAATAAATTTCAAATGTTTGCTAAAATCCTAAAAACTCAAAATACTCCCAAACAACCACTTTTTATCTGGGATGGCGAATGTGGATTTTGCAAATACTGGATCATGGTTTGGAAAAGTAAAACGGTGGATTTGACTTA
>JBDNIP010000570.1:0-1979 GCA_041688245.1 Algoriphagus sp. | reverse complement strand
TTTCAACGCCTTTCTGAAAACTACCCCCCTTTTGAACCATCAATGATACATCACCTAGGGAGATGCAGGGAAATTTCCAAATACTCATTTCTAAGCCGATTAATTTCCAAGAACGAAATTTTGTCGGACGCCAGTAATTAAATATTATAAAATAAGGAATGATTTGAAGTTTAAAAAAATGGAAAAAGTAAGAAAGTCTGTCCTAGATGTAAGTAAATTCTTTCTGGCGCTTTTCATAATGGTCTTCTTTATCCAATGCAGGGTTGAAATAAAACAAGGAACCGATGATTATACAATCACTATATATCGGTGGTTTTCCCAAGACTTTAAAAAATTACAGGAAACTGGAGGGGAGTGGTTTTTGTACTTTGATGCCCAACTAACATGTAACACTTGCAAGTTAGATATCTTGTCCAAGATAAGGGAAGGTTCTAATCTTTGGGTTGTTACCCGGTTTGATTCGGATATTAAGCTTGATGCTTTTAAGAAAGCGTATAAGCTGGACAACAAAATTTTGAATTTAGCTCCAGATCAGAAAAACCAACTTGGAATTCCTTTTTTATTCCAACTGGACGGAAAGACCATGAAAGATCTGGTAATACTGGATGATGAAACGTTGGCAAAAGGCGAATGGCAAGAATTCTTTTTCAAAACTAACTAGTAGGAAAATCCGATTCCCCACTCCCGCACTAGGCTATTCAGATAATTGGGTTATTTTTGACCATGCTTTCCAAAAAGACCAAGTACGCCCTGCACGCGTTAACCTATCTAGGCAAACACCGCGAGGAGGGTACCGTTCTGATTCATGATATTTCCGAAGAGTATGGAATTTCACATAAATTTCTTGAGAATATCCTGCTCGAACTTAAGAAAGCGGGACTCTTAGGTAGCAAAAAAGGCAAAGGCGGAGGTTATTACCTCATCAAAGAACCTCAGGATATTCTGTTATCCAAAGTCATTCGATTGCTGGATGGGCCCATCGCCTTGCTTCCTTGCGTGAGCTTAAACTACTACGAGCCTTGCGATGAGTGTAAGAATGAAGCTGTCTGCGGGATAAATAGAGTCATGATCCAAGTGCGGGATGAAACGCTTAAAATATTGGAAAACAAAACATTAGAAGATATTTTGAACGTAGAGTAAAATTTTTTATCCATAAACCCTATAATTATTATAGGGTTTATATACTTTTGGAATTCAATCTTGTATCAAACGCTATGATAATAGATCAACCCATCAAAAAATGGTTTGTCAGCAACACAGGTGAAGACAAACATTTCAAAAGCATATTGAAATCTATTTCCTGGCGGATAGTTGGAACTATGGATACTATGGTAATCGCGTATTTTGTCACTGGACAACTCAAAATGGCTGTATCAATTGGTTCCATCGAAGTGGTATCCAAGGTGATTCTCTATTATTTTCATGAGCGTGCTTGGGAAAAGGCAACAAAACCAAAAAGCCATGAAAAAGAATTTGCTTGAGTTGCAATCCCAGCTAAACAATCTAGATGCTGCTCAAGGCTTAGCACTGATTGCTGAGCTATTTCCTGGAAAAGTCACTTTCTCGACCTCTTTGGGTCAAGAGGATCAGGTAATCACCCAGTTGATTGCTTCTCAAAACTTGCCGATTCAGATTTTCTCCTTGGATACCGGAAGGCTTTTTTCAGAAACGTTGGATTTGCTGGCTCGAACTGAGGCCAAATACAAAACACGCATCAAACTCTATTATCCAAATACTTTGGCTGTTGAGAAATTGGTCGATGATATAGGGATTAATGGATTCTATGATGCAATTGAAAATAGAAAATCGTGTTGCAATGTGCGAAAAGTAGAACCATTAAAAAGGGCTTTGACTGGAAATCAGGTGTGGGGGACGGGCCTGCGGGCCGAGCAATCTGCCAACCGCTCCGAAATGAAGCGCCTCGAATGGGATGAAGCTAACCAGATCCTGAAGTACAACCCACTGTTGGATTGGTCTGT
>JBDNIP010000569.1:0-7132 GCA_041688245.1 Algoriphagus sp. | reverse complement strand
TGTCTGCTTTGAGATCCGCAAGTTTGAGTCGATGGCCGTATTTACCTAGTTTTTTGCAAAGGTCAATTACAGATCGCTCTGTCTTTTCCCAGATCCACTCGCCTTTTTCATAGTAGGAATCCATGGAATCCGTAAGCCTTACTCCAGCACCTTTGGTGAGGTAAAATCTGCCATTTTTCAATTTCTGAAGTATCGTGGCAGGATAGACATTGCTGAGTTTGGTTTCCAGAGAATCTTTGACGATTCCAGCTTTGGCTTCCCCAGCGGCAATAATAATCCCGACTGCTTCAGGATTATATACGATTGTATCTAAACCGATGGTGATGACCAAGCGGTTGGAAGAAACTTCAATTCCTCCAAGGTCTCCCGCAGCTACCGCTTGCGTTTCAAAGTTGGTTTCGGTCAGACGGGTAACGGAGAAAATATGTGATCCTCTGGTATTGAAAGCGATGTGTCCATCTGGGCCAATACCACCTAGGAAGAAGCCAATTCCCCCAGCATCTCGGATTCGTTGCTCGTAGTCACCGCACCACTGATCGATGAGGTAGATGGATTGCTGCTGAAGCTTCTCTAAGTCATCCTGCGGGTCGCGGAATCGTAAGGAGAGATCTACTTTCAGATCTGGAAATACTTTTGAGAAATGAAGGCCATTGGCCAATGGTATTTCGTCAGAGTTGATAAGGATTGCCTTTTCCCTGGATAATCCAAACCCGTCGATGTAGAATTTATTGACGTAGTCGAAAAAGCTATTTTTCTGAGCAGATGCTATCGGATAGAATTCATCAATCTGTACGAAAGTCAAATCGTTCAGCACTGGTTTTTTTGTTGTGCCTAGTCCGTATTTCTCCCTTACATCTTTTCCTTTGTTATTGTCCCAGTTGTCTAGTAGAAATTGAGTCCACTTGATGAAAAATTCTGGGGATTTTCCAGTTGGTAAACTGATTACTCCTTGTGGATTAGCAGCAGTCCATTCCAAAAATCGACAGGCTGTAAGTAATCCTAGTTTTGGAAAATTGTCTACTTGTAAGTAGGGGATCAAGGTGCTGATCTTCTCCACTCCGGATTCTTTGAGAAAACACTTTTCTACTTCTGATAGTGGGTACTTACTTAACATAGGGTCTGGTAAGGTTATTTTTTGCAAGAATTATTTTTATTTCAAGTGTATAATCCAAATTTTGTAAGTCGAATAATTGATTTCCTCATTAATTATATGGTAATGAATTTAATTTTTTTGAAATAAAATTTTGATAAAATAAGTTTTCTCAGTCAATTATTTGATGGCACAAATCTAAAAAAAAGTTTTCGAATATAGTATACTTTTACAAAAATTTTATTAAAGTATACTATAGAAAGCCAATAAACTTTGATTCTAACATCCTATTTTTGAGGTCCTTGGCGAAATCAATTTTGATTACAATTAGAAATTGAAATTGGCTTAGACTCTTATTTGACTTACAGATACCTATAAATTATTTTCTCTAAATTCCATTATGATTATACTTGTGACTGGCGTGTCGGGGACTGGAAAGACCACTATTGGTCAATTGTTGGCTAATTATTACCAACTTCCTTTATACGATGCAGATGAGTTCCATCCCGTAGCGAACATTGAAAAGATGAGTACTGGAAATCCCCTGAATGATTTAGATCGAATGCCATGGCTTAAGATTTTGGCGGATTTACTGCGAAATTCGATTCCTACAGGAGGTGCAGTTTTGGCTTGTTCTGCTCTAAAGGAATCCTATCGAAAGATTCTCCAAATTGATTCCGAAGTGAAATGGATCCACTTGAAAGGTGGAAAAGATTTGATCTGGGAACGTATGTTGGCTCGAAAGAATCATTATATGAAGGCCAGCATGCTCGATTCGCAGTTTGCCACTTGGGAAGAACCCACCTACGGATTGAAGTTGGATATCGATCAAAATCCAGAGGAGATGCTAGCTGTAGCGATTAATTACTTAGAAAACCAAAAGGGAAATTACGGATCAATCCTTAATCTAAATCCTCCACATGATGAAAAATCGGATTAAAATAGCGCTAAACTTTACTTTGGTGATATCCCTTTTGGGATGTAAAAGTCAAAAATTGAGTGGCTAAGAAATAGCTTTGGGTAATGTGAATTTGGCAGATGTGGAATCTGGAAAAATCCTTGAGGATCGCTTTCTGATACTCAAAGACAGGGGGATCATGCAGGTGTTTCCTACGAGTAAACTTCCGAATAAGGGAGAAGGATTGAATATTACAGATGGGAAAGGAGCATATGTTTTCTCAGGTTTGGCAGCGATGAATGGACATTTGACTGTAGCGATGGATGGAAAGAGGCCAACTTCAGGAAGAAACAGTTTGGCTTTACCTGAGCAATGGAGTTCTTCGAATCCGAAGCATGCTCGGTTACGAGTCGCATTTGGCACTGAAGAATAAAATGGTCACTGACTGAGTGAGCAAACTTTGAATGTTTATTTCTGGACCATCGCTGAAAGGCAGTTCCGTAGAATCTCCACAGCTGGGAGCTCAGATGGTCAGCTCAAACAAAGGCTGCAGGATACGATCATCTCAAGCTTCACCCAGGTCTGGATATGCCAAAATTCTTGCTAATAGCAGAAACTGCCAAATCGGTTGGGATTCCCTATGGTGGTCATGTTTCTTTAGGAGTAGGCCTGGAAACTTATCTTGAAAATGGCTATAAATCTGTGGAGCATATGGACGAATATTTAGAGGCAATGATTGCCGACAAGTCCAGATTAGATCCGACGGTTGCCGGCCCGTTTAGCATGTTGGTTGTAGGAGAAGCAGATCAAAATAGACTCCCCGATTTGATTAAAATGACTTTGAAAAATAAGACTTGGATCGCTCCAACCTTGACACTTTTTGATCGGTATTTTGGATTTGTACCTGTGGATTCCTTCCGCTTAGCTCCTGAGATGAAATATCTTTCAGGGCTTCAGATTCAGCAATGGGTGACTCAGAAGAAGCTTTTGGAAAGTCAGGATGTTTTATCAAAAGCGAATGTTCAGCCTCATTTAGAATTCCGGAATCAAATTTTTCTTTCGCTTCATGAGGCTGGCATACCACTGATTATGAGTTCTAATCCACCTCAGGTGTTCAATATCCCGGATTTCCCATTCATCGTGAGATCCAGATGAGATCCAAAGCGGGAATATCCAATTTGGAAATCCTTCGAACTGGCACCATCAATCCAGCTCTGTATTTTGATCAAAAAGGAGAATGGGGAGTAAGCAAAAAAGGAGCTGCCGCTGATTTTGTATTGGTTGAGAAGAATTCCTTACAAGATCTATCTACCATGAAAAGATCCATTATGGTAGTAATGGAGGGAAAATTCTATGATCGTGCAAGGCTGGATGCTGAGTTGGCAAATATCGAAATGTATCATCTTAGAAAATAGAAGGTAATTTTGTCGGAAAGTAAAGACATCTAATCGCTGAGCGTTTAACTTAGGGTCACAATCACAAAAATAAATCCCAATCTATGAAATATTTCCACCCACTTAGTATTGGAGCAGCTTTGTTGATTATTGTGAATTTCTCCTGTCAATCCAAACCTGAAAATCAAGAAACTCAGACCATCACTGAAGAAGTAAACCTTATGCTCAAAGTAGAAAAAGTCGCTCAAATCCTAGATCAAGAAATCTTCAAATACACCTTGGACAATGGTCACATGCAGGTGGAAATGAGTAATTATGGAGGTCTGATCTCCAAAATATCTGTTCCAGACAAAAATGGAAAAGTGGAGAATATTGCCTTGACTCTGGATAGCATTCCAGAGTTTTTGACTAAGCCTAATCCGTTTTTTGGAGCGACAGCTGGCCGAGTAGCCAATCGAATCGGAGCTGCCAAATTTCAATTAAATGGTAAAGATTACGCACTGGCAGCCAATAATGGACCCAATACACTCCATGGGGGATTAGCGGGTTTTAATAAAAAAGTATGGCAATCGCAGCCCTATTCAAATGACTCGATTGTGGGAGTGAAAATGATCTATCTCAGTGTCGACGGAGAAGAAGGGTTTCCCGGAAATTTGACTACCACACTTTGGATGGAGTTGACACTGGATAATGTGATTCGTATTCGGTTTGAGTCAGAAACTGATGCCCCGACGATTGTCAACCTGACCAATCATACCTATTTTAATCTTAGTGGAATTAGCGGTCCAGTTACTGATCACGTCTTCCAAATCAATGCAGATGCTTATACTCCAATCGATGAAGGCTTGATTCCAACGGGTGAGATTAAAGATGTCACAGGAACTCCTTTTGACTTTAGACAAGCGACGGTACTTGGAGATCAAATCAACGCGAATGGGGATGGTTTTGATCATAATATGATCATGAAACTTGCTCCAAGTAAGGAGATGAAACAGTTTGTTCATGTCCTTCACCCAAGCTCAGGTCGGACGATGGATATGTATTCCGATAATGTTGGGCTGCAGTTTTACACTGCAAATTTCCTGGATAATTTCGCTGGAGCCGAAGATAAAACCTACGATAAGTACTGGGGTTTTTGTCTGGAATCCCAGAATTGGCCGGATGCAATCAACAAGTCAAACTTTCCATCACCGATCTTGAATCCTGGAGAGAAATACGAGCATTTGATTGAGTATCGATTTGGCGTGGAGAAGTAAGTTTTAAAGTAACCAGTAGCTAGACGTAAGTATCAAGATACTAGACTTTAGAGCCAAGCGACAAGAATTTAGAACCAAGAACTAAAAGATGGATTTCTATTATCAAGAGAACCTTGCAAGAATTGAGAATTAGCATCGAGCATCTGGATAAAAACCACGAAGTGGTGAAACGATTCATGGCCCCCGGTGAAGCCTGCGGAACCGGGGGTTTTTAGGATCAGATTTGAAACTTCCTCCCGCTACAATCTCTGTCAGAACTGCTGTGTAAGTTCGGGAGGATGAAAATGAATTTGGATTATCAAGTAGCTAGACGGAAGCACCAAGCTTTTAAAGCCGAGAGACTAGAACCAAGATTTTAGAGCGCTTTACTAGTTTAGATCTTATGATCCAGCATTTGTAATCTTGAACGATTAGGTTTGGAAAAAATGAACAGAACAACAATGAAGGTTACAAACCTTTAGCGCAAGATTCTGAATTATAAATTTCGAAAAGCTTTGCGGACTAACCCTCCAAGAGTTCCAAACCCTTGGAGGGTGCTTAAGTCATCCCTGAAGACTCAATTCAATTCTTATCAATATAAACTCATCAGGGCTAACCATTGCCATTCTGATTTTGACAATTAGCGGCTCAAGGTCTCCCAATAAAACAGCATCTGGAATCACCAAAATAGAGGGGACGGCCAATAAATGCTGGACTAGCAATCTCAACTTGTACAATCGACGGAGGCCGCAAACTTACTTCTTGTATTTTAACGCCTAGAGTTTAATGAGTTTTTTTTCATGACCTTCAAAAAATCTGTTCATCGTTAGGTAATGAATTAAATTCAAAGTTCTGAGCTGATATCGTCTGGCTTATTTGCTGTTATATTGGTTTATAAAAGTTGTCCTGCTTTTGTGATCTTTCTTGCAATCAAATTTGCTGAGCATACTGCACCATCCATATATCCAGGAAATTTTGAGGCTGACTCAGAACTCGAAATCAATAATTTATCATCATAAAAGGACTTGCTAAAAATGGGGTTTCCATTATTTTGATGTGGATAAAGCGGAATATCAGATTCCTCAAAGGTATTTTCTTCGTCGCTCCAGATACATTCCTTATAGTCAAGAAACGCTACTGCTTTAATCCCAAAAACACTTTCCAATTGATTAATCACCAGGGCTCTTCTTTCGGCATAAGCGAGATTCTTAAATGATGGGTTTATGAATCCGCATAGTGCGTAGCTGGATCTTTCATGATTACAATGATCATAGAGTTCGGTAATGGGTCCAGTATTGCTGAATAACGTGCCTGATAGATGCTCTTGTTCCCAAAATGGTTGGGTATAAGTCAAAGCAACTTTGATGGAATCCTCCATCCAAGTCTGTGTTTGCTTGCCTATTTCCATCAAATTAGTTGGTAGTGGAGGCTCGAATAATATTTTTTTCGCCCACAATTTAGGAGGAATGGATAAAATAACGGTATCGCCCTCAAAGAACTCTTTTGCGATTACTTGAAAAGAATTTTCATGGAATTTAATTCCCCTAACGGTTTGATTGAGTAAGATATCGTCTGAATCTAATTTTTGGTATAAGGTATTTATCAAGTTGGAACTACCACCAGCGATTCTGTAACTCGGTGGTTGACTTGGGATTTGTATGGATTCAGCGGGTGACGTAGCAAATGGCTGAAAGAACACTTTGCCATCCATGTACTGTTCAAAGTATTGAATGCCTAACTCATCTAAAAGTGATTTGAGATGAATATGTTGATTGCCAAACCAAGTTGCGCCCATCTCAACTGGGGTATTGTCTGTTAAGTATTCCGTATTGATTCTTCCTCCAACACGATTTCTTGCCTCCAGAATTTTAAATGGAATCCCTTCTTTCTTTAGACGGTAAGCACATAAAAGCCCTGACAAGCCCGCTCCAATTAATATAATCATGGTACAAAAGTAGAGAAATCTACCACGATGTAGTCATCAATAGTCAGCGGGGAGCTGGGATGAACTTGGTTCTTTGGATTATAAATTCCATTTTTTTTAAATTGTTTAGGGGAAAATATATCGATAATAAAGGTTGAAAATCTCCAGATTAAGCTTTGAGATTATCAACAAGAAAATATTGGTCAAATAATAATCTTGCTTAAGAGTATAGCTACTGATGCGATAACCCCTAAAATAATAAAGGTTCTACCCTGAATTTAATGAAGAAGCAAGTTTGGCTTTAAAATTATCTTATACAGAATAATGTAGGATATCTATTTTACCAAAGTTTCATTAATACGGCGAAGATTCAACGTTCTGAGCACTTCAATCCATTTTCTATAGGTTTATCCTTGTCACTTTTTGGCGGCCAAAAAGTAACCCCGCACACGGGCGGGCAGGCAAAAAACCCTGCGCCTCGGTCTTTTCTTTCCGCTGGAGGCTTTTTTCATTGATTTGAGATGAGGAGACAGCGGAATTTTGTGCTGCCTTGCCCACCTAAAAATGACTGGATCTCCCTCGTACCTCGGG
>JBDNIP010000568.1:0-11375 GCA_041688245.1 Algoriphagus sp. | reverse complement strand
TTTTGCTCTTGTTCTTCTTTTTCCTTCTCTTGGTCTTGTTTCAATTTTTCCTTCAAAGCTCTTAATTTAGCATCTGATGGGTATTTTGAAAGGCCTGTGTTGACGGTGCTAAGAGCTTGATCTTTTTCAGTTTTGACATAGGAGCGAGCGGCTTTATTGAAAAATTCTCCCGCACTTTGAGCCAGGGTTAATTGAAGACTTAGTGTAAAAATGAATACAACACTTAATATAATTTTATTTCTCATCGATTTCATTGATTTCTTGGAGACTATTTATAAACTCCTCATAAGCTGCAACAGTTTCATCTTGTGCCAAAGCATCATTCATAAGGTTTAAAGCATCTTTAAATCTGAATTGCTCCACTAACCTATCTGCTTCAGCTTTCTTGCGCTTCGCAAATTCAGATGGTTCAGGTTTGTTTTGTTCTTTGTCTTTCTGCTCCTGATCTCGTTGCATCCATCGTGCAAGTAATTCATAATTATGTCGAGCGACTTCATTCAAAGGATCCTTGATCAAAGCAGATTTAAACTTACTTAGAGCTGCTTCATATTCCTTTTTATTTCCTTGAATTACACCGCTTTGATTAAAGGCAAATGAAGCAAGAATTTTATCTGTGCTAAGAGTAGCCTTATCATAAAATCCCAATGCCTCGTCTACTTTTTCGGCATACTGATGGCTTAGTCCAAGGTCGAAATCCAATTCTGATCCAGAGTACCCAAACTCTTCTAAAACGACTAAATGATTCGTAATTGACTCTTCGTATTCCGCATTTGCATAGCTTTCCGTAGCGATAGCTATCGCCGTATTCATCTTGGACACTTTCGTCCATGAAGCCGGTAGAAAAATCAAAACGGCTAAGAGTAGTTTATTCAAGCTCATTTATAATTTGATCGTTTTCACAGGTATCATCATATCCAACAATGATAATGCAAATGCCGCCAACAGGAAATAGAAATATTTATTGGCCGAAGATTCCACAACACGTGAGCCCGTGACTCCACCTTCTAACTGCTCCAGCGCTCCAATCAAATTGCCAGCTTCTTGGGCTTCGTCAGAAATCTCGAAGTATTGCCCATCTGTCTCCGCAGCAATAACTTGAAGGGGTGTCCGATCTAATACTGTTTGGGCTGGTCTTCCTGTTTGTGGGTCGATCACTAATCCATTTCCTCTAGGAATCGAACTTCCAGATTCAGTACCAATTCCTAAGGAAAAAACTTTCACTCCAAGTTCGTTTAATTTCGCTCCAATATCCTCGAGATTATCCCCGAAATTTTCTCCATCTGAAATTAAGATAATTGATTTAGACTTTATCTCTTGGCTTTCATCGCTTTCAAATCGCTCCAAGGCCAAGCGCAATGGACTATTCAAATCAGTGCCGAAGTTGGGGACTAAGCCAGTATTCAACCCATCAATGTACAATTGAAGAACACTTTGGTCGAAAGTAAGCGGGCATTGTAGAAATGCTTCAGAACTGAAAATAATTAGACCTATCCGGTCTGAAGGGAAGCTTTTGGTAAGATCCTTCAATTCAAATTTAATTCTCTGCAGCCTACTTGGGCCTATATCTATGGCATTCATTGACTGGGAAAGGTCCACTGCAATGAAAATATCCTTTCCTTCTTCCTTGATTTCTTTCAGCGAAGTGCCTATCGAAGGACCTGCAAAAGCAATCAAGAAAAGCACGAAATAACAGCTGCGGATGACTATTTTTGTGAACAATCTTCGCTTCTCGACTTCTAAGCGGCGATTAATTGCCCAATAGCGTCCAAGGTAAATAAAGTATAGCAGGCAAAATATTGCGGCTAGTAATAAGGTGAGTTTAACGTCCGGGTATGCCCAAATCATACCCTAAAAATATAAAATAAAGCTTAATTGAAAGACTATTTTTGAAAAGAGGTGGAAGGAAAAGCAGATGTTTCTAATAAATTAACAAACATTAATCGCTTTGAATCGTCTAGCCTTGAGGTTTTAACTCAAAAAATAAAAAATGAGACCGAGTTTATTAAAAAGCATTTTAGCTATTTTCTCTCTTTATTGTTTTGTAGTGAGTACGCTCTATGGGCAGGATGCCACTTTTTTCAAAGGTCAAGTCCTGGATGTGACCAGTTCTGATCTGCTACCGGGCGCTAGTATCTATTGGGAGGATGATATTTCAACTGGAGTGATCTCTGATATTGACGGCAATTTTCAGATAAAAAAAGAAAAACTTCCAAGAAAGCTTACGATTTCCTTTTTGGGATACGAAAAGACGAGCAGGGAAATCACAGAAAAAGACGCTGCCAAAACTCAGAAGTTCTTTCTGAAACCAGAAGAGCTCTCCTTGGGAGAGGTAATTATCCGAGATCGTAGACCTGATGAGCAGATCAAAAATTTAGAAACCGGAAAGGCTACTATTACAATTGAGACAATCAAAAATATTCCAGCTTTATTTGGAGAAGTTGACTTATTCAGAAGCCTTCAACTGCTCCCAGGAGTGCAATCGGCAGGTGAGGGTACTGGAGGGCTATTTGTCAGAGGAGGGTCGGCAGACCAAAACCTAATTCAGATTGATGGCGCTCCTGTCTATAATGCATCTCACTTATTTGGTTTCTTCTCAGTATTCAATCCTGATGCCCTTGAGAAAGTTGACCTATACAAAGGAAATATGCCAGCATCGTTTGGAGGCAGATTGTCTGCCTTAATTGATGTTTCCCTTCGTGAAGGAAATAGTAAGCAAATCAGAGGTGAGGGAGGTATTGGGACTATTTCTTCAAGATTTACCCTAGACGGTCCTCTTTTTTCAGAAAAATCAACTTTTGCCATATCTGCCCGAAGAACTTATGCTGATGTGTTTCTCGGACTTTCTTCCGACCCTGATATAAAAAACAATAAACTCAACTTTCATGATCTAAGTGCCAAACTAGCATTTCGGCTTGGGGATAACGATAAATTGACATTCTCTACTTATCAGGGAAGTGATTTGTTGGGTTTAGAAAGTTCATTTGGACTCGGTTGGAGCAATTTTGTAAGCTCGTTGAAATGGAATCATTCTTATTCAAAGGATGCATATTTCGATCTTGACGCGTATCATTCTATCTACAATTACAAGATTGAATTTGATGATCCTGAGAATGGATTTGAATGGAAAAATCAACTTTCAGAAACAGGAATCAAAGCGCAATGGACGTTGCTGCGTGGTAAAAATCTTCAGACCTACTGGGGAGTGCATACACAGTTTTATCATTTTGCCCCAATAGCACTTATTCCAGCTTCTGGAAGCAATATTCAACCCATTGATACTAATCCGAAAAATGGAGTTTTGAATAATCTCTTCGCGGGAATGACCTATGAGATTTCTCCAAAGCTAAGTACTGAAGTGGGTCTTCGTTGGGGAATTTTCAATCAGATTGGAACAGGTGTGGACTACAGTTATGAGGGTGGAGTTCCTGGTCCGGATGTTACTATTACTGATACCTTAAGCTTCAATACCTTTGATGAAATTAAATTCTATCAAGGTCTTGAGCCTAGAATTGCATTTCGATACCTCATTAATCCACAGTTTTCTATCAAAGCAGCATATAACAGAAATTTACAATACGTTCAGATTGCTTCCAATTCATCGGCTGGATTACCGATTGATCGCTGGATTCTTGCAGGAACTTATGTGCCTCCGATTCGATCAGATCAAATCTCTTTGGGCTTTTTCCGTAATTTCAACCAGAATAAGTGGGAATTTTCAGTCGAGACTTATTACAAAGACTTCAAAAATATCATTGACCTGAGAAATGGTGCAAGCGTATTATTTACAGATAATGTAGAAACAGAACTTTTAAGTGGTAAAGGATGGGCCTATGGCACAGAATTTCTTCTCCGTAAAAATCAGGGAAAAACTACTGGATGGTTAGCATATACCTATTCAAGAACATGGAGACAGATTGACGGAGTATCTCAAGGCCAGAAATATAATCCACGCTACGATCGTCCAAACGATCTGACCTTGGTGCTGAATCACGAATTTTCGAGTTCTTGGTCAGCTGGCTTAACTTTCGTTTATACGACAGGTCAGGCAGTATCTTTTCCGATTGGTTCCTATCAGTCAGATCGACAAAATGTTCCGCTGTTTAGTGATTTCAGAAATGAAGATCGGTATCCCGACTACCACCGGATGGATGCTTCTGTTACTTGGAGGAATCCTAATAAGGGAAGGAAATGGAGAGGCAGCTGGAATGCCAGTATCTATAATCTCTATGGAAGAAAAAATCCTTTTGCTTATGCTTTCGGCGATGTCATTAATGATGATATCAAATATGATTCTTCAACAGACGGTCCTGTTACTTCGGTTCGACCAGGAATTATCATGACTTACCTTTTTACTTTCCTTCCATCGATTACCTATAATTTTGAATTTTGATATGAAAAATAGCTGGATTTTTGGGTTGTTACTAGTAATAACCTCCTGTCAAATAGAAGTGGATCTTCCACTGGCAGAGATTGATGAAGAAATCCCTGTGATTGAAGGAGTCTGGACAGATAACCCCGACTTAAATGAAGTCAAGGTCACCTTGGCTAAAAACTTTTTAGATCAGGATCCTTATGCCATCATCAAAGATTCCCAAGTTTCTATTCGAGTCAAAGGCACTGAAATAGCGATCCCGTTTAGATACAATGAAACTACCGAGAGCTACCGGCCTTTGAATAATGAGATCTTGGCAAAAGTAGGGGAGACCTATGAGTTGATTGTAGCGTGGAAGAATAATGTCTTCGTTGCTGAAGGCCTAATGCTGGAGCCTCCAATTCTGGATAGCTTGACGTATCAATACGAGGCAAGAAGACCATTTCGAGATGAGGGTTACTACGTCGAAGCTTATGGCAAGATTCCATTCAAAGAGAATAACTATTATCGAATTCAAATCATTGAAAACGATACGCTAAAGAACGAGCCCGAAGATTACTTTCTGTTTGACGATACCTTTGGTTTTACCATCTTCGAAAATGGTCTGGAGTTGGGCTATGCATTTGATCAAGGCGATCGTGTCCGATTGATTCTCTACCGAATGACGCGAGAACCTTACGATTACCTAAATCAATTACTAGGTTTACTCTTTTCTGACGGAGGATTATTCAGCCCACCGCCACAGAATCCTGATACTAATATCAAGGTGGTTTCCGGGAATTCCCAAGTTTTAGGTTACTTTTTGGTTTCTCCGATACTCTCAGAATTTGTGCTGATTAAAGAAGAATAGGTTTTTGGAAATATCAATCGTGATAGGCCGATTGATAAAGAGGTTGTAAAGAGGGATTTATTTTCAGTTTACCAAAACGAATTCGTGGGATTTGCCAAAGTTCTTGGACAACCTGTACGTATCGCAATCTTACATTTGCTCAGCGAAAAAGATCACTGCATCAATGAAACATTGGTAGAGGAAATAGGGTAGCTCAGGTCACTATTTCCCAACATTTAAAAGCACTGAAAGCGATAGGTCTCTTTAAAAGGGTCAATTGAGGGTGTTTCTGTTTCTTACTGCATTGATCAGGATAAAGTAGTGCTTCTGAAAAGTAATTTGATACACTTTTTGAAGGAATAAAAAAGCCCATTATATCCGTTGAATGCCGTTAAACTCTAAACAATTAAGACTATGAAACACTCTGAAATCAAAACTCACCTTACTAATTTGAGTGAATTAGAATTTCGTTTGTCAGATGGTTCTGCAGTTCCTGCTCATTTCTACGTCACTGAAGTAGGCCAAATCAGTAAACGATTTATTGATTGCGGCGGAAAACTTTGCAAAGAAGATTCATTAATTTTCAATTGTGGGAAGATGGTGACTTCGATCACCGCATAGGTGCTTCCAGATTATTGAGTATTATCTCACTTTCTGAGCGATTATTGAATTTAGAAGATCATAGGATTGATGTTGAATATCGGGTACCACCATTGGGAAATATGGCTTGAAATTCGATGGAAAATCTTTTGCGCTTACCAGTACGATGACAGATCGCCTTGCAAAAGGTCAATGTGGAATTCCTGCTGAAAAGGTAAAAATCAGATTAGGGATAAATCAAGCATGTACTCCAGATGGAGCTTGTTGCTAGAAGAATTCTAGAAAGAAATAGAATCAAGATTGAAAGAAGTTATTGCTAGTTTCGAAAAGCCTGCACGAGACTGTTCTCGGCTAAAAGCAATTCATCAATTGGTCGACTTCCTTCTTCAAAGGGTAGTTGCTGGCGAGCTAGCGAAGCTTAACTTTATTTGTACGCACAATAGCAGACGAAGTCAATTTTCTCAGATTTGGGGAGCAACTTTATCAGACTATTTTGACTTGCCCATCGAGTGCTATTCTGATGAGGTAGAAGTCAGTGAGTTTAATCCTCGGGCTTGTAGATGCGTCAGTGAAAGATGGGTTTTTGATCTCCAAAAATGATTTTTCCAATCCCAATCCATTATATTCTATTAAAACAGCTTCAGAAGCCACACCCTATTTTGCTTTTCCCAAATACTATGATGAACTAAGCAATCCTCATAGCGGATTTGCAGCACTAATGACTTGTGATCATGCAGACGGCAATTGTCCATTGATTTCTGGAGCTGACATCTGCATTCCACCTCACTGGGAGGACCCAAAAATTTTTAATGGAATTTCGCAAAATGCCGAGAAATATTCCGAACGATCACAGCAGATTGGAGCTGAATTATTTTTCTGTTTCCAAGAAGTCAAAGCTCAACTTATTTAAAGATAGAATTTTAGATTGATTTTAAGTAACGCCATAAATTTATTTCGTAGTAATACGAAATAATCGTAGGATTATTTAAAAGGTCTTTTTACATTGTTCTTATGGAAGAATTATCATACAATGAAGAGCGAATCATGCAGATCATCTGGAGCTTAGAAAAAGCGCTAGTCAGAGATATATTAGAAGCGCTCCCAGACCCGCAACCTCACTATACCACTTTGGCCTCATCGGTCAAATTATTGGAAAAAAAGGGATATTTAATGCACAAATCTTACGGATCCGTTCACATGTATTTTCCGCTTGTCTCTCAGACTGATTACAGCAAGCGGAGTGCGAATAGGCTGATGAAGAATTACTTCGAAGGTTCTGTTGGGAATTTTCTTTCGTTTATGGTGAAAGAAAATAAGATCTCCGACCAAGAGATCGCTGAATTACAAAAGTTGATCGATAACATGGACAAACCAGATGACAAATGAACCAATTAGTCACTTACCTAATCGAAGCTAGCGTTTGCCTAGCCATTTGTTTAGTGTTCTATCGGGTGCTACTCAGCGAACTGACTTTCTTTAATTTGAATCGCGCGGTTTTGATTGGAACGCTTCTGATTTCGGCAGGTTTTCCATTGCTATCTTATCCTTTGATTCCAGTAAGTCAAGCCAGTTTAGACTTTACGCTACCCGAATTCATAGTAGGCCAGTCTGCAGTTGAAGAAGTAAAACCCCTCTCTTGGCTGGAAATTGGGCTTATGATTTACGGTATTGGAGTAGTGGTGATGACGGTTCATTTGGTCTTTGGTTTGGTGATGTCTCAGCGACTGATTGGAAAGGCTAAACTTATTAAATACCATGAGCTATGGATTGCTGTTCATCCCAAATTCATTCCAGCCTCCTTTTTTGAATACATTCTACTACCAGACTTCGATCCTAGTCGGCCGGAGATCAAGCAGATTATCTTACACGAGTCGATGCATGTCCGTTTGTTTCACAGTTGGGATTTACTATTGGTCCAATTAGCAAAAATCATTTTTTGGTTTAATCCATTGGTTTACCAGTTTGAAAAGTCTCTCCGAGAGGTGCATGAATATCAGGCAGACCAAGGCGTAACCAATACTTATTCAAAAAAGGAATACTCAGGACTCTTACTACAGCTAATTACCAAAGGTCGGGGCTTTCAGTTTATGAACAACTTCAACCAATTTCAAACCAAAAAACGAATTATTATGATGAGCAAATCACAATCAGCAAACCGGGAAAAAGGCAGGTTCTTCCTTGCCATTCCAATGATCGCAGTCTTATTTTTGATGTTCTCCTGTGAGATTACACCAGAACCAGAAATTGAGGGGCCCACTCAAATGGGAGAAAATAAATCTCCAACTATTGGAGGATCAAGCTTAAGCGCTAGAATTACAGAAGGCTCGGATCAAATTTTTGATGTGGTGGAAACGCAGCCAAATCCTCCAGGGGGAATGGCCGGTTGGAATCAATACTTAGCCCAAAACCTCCAATATCCTGCCCAAGCCAAAGGAATGGGAATTGAAGGAACTGTGATCATCGTATTTGTAGTGAATTTAGATGGATCAATCTCCGATGTGGAGGTGCTTCGAGGTATAGGTGGAGGAGCGGATGAAGAAGCAATTCGGGTAGTTCAAAACTCTCCTCTTTGGGATTCTGGAAAACAGCGTGGCAAAGTGGTAAAAACTAGAATGAGACTTCCAATTCGATTTAAATTAGAGAATACATCAAAAGCAGAAATTGCTCCCGGGTTTGAAGAAGTAATCAAAACTCCTATTAAAAATTAGTTTAATTAAGGTCTAGTTTTATTAAAAAAAGGCAAGCAGTACTACTGCTTGCCTTTTTGAATAGTTCATCAAAATTATTTAGCTCAACTAATTATGAAAACTAAAAACAGAATAAACATGAGTTTTTTCGCCGGCATAGTCTTCTTTGCTTTTAGCCTACTGGTATTTGTTCCTGAGGCCAAAGCCCAGAGTTCTGTTATGGATCCTAGCGTACTGACTGAGGTGGATGATAGGCCTTTGCCACCTGACGGTATGGATGGTATGTATGAATACTTCAAAAAGAATATGAAGTATCCTCAGCTGGCCAAAGATAAAGGAATTGAAGGCATAGTGGTTACCACTTTCCTAGTGCAAAAAGACGGTTCCTTGACTGATGTGGAGATTTTGAGAGGGATTGGTGGGTACTGCGATGAAGAAGCTATTCGCTTGATTAAATCGATGGAAATGTGGCAGCCTGGCAAAGTAAAAGGCGAGGCAGTAATAACTCGCATGCGGATTCCTGTTCGGTTTAAATTGGATCAGCTTCCAACTTCTTAATAACTTCTCAAGCGTAGTTTCTTTTGGATCAATTATTCTTGCTTGATTCTTTTATCCACTAATTTCAAAAGCTTAAAGAGTGGAGCGGAGGAAAGGATTAATGACAGTTGGTCAAGTAAGATTTTGAGTTCTTGTCTCAGCATCCGATCCTCACTTCCATAATCCCAGATGGGATAAATTGTCCGTTCAAATAGTTCATCGAAACTTAGTTCAAGTCGATGTAATACATAGGGGTTTTTATTGCGGGAGAGGGTAATAGGCGGGAAATTAAGTCCTCTATACCCCAGTAGATCGATCAACGCTCTCAGACTAATGATGGCTGTTCCTGGATCGTTTAACCCTGGACTAAGAGCTCTCAGAGCGATTTCCGAAAGTTGTCTTAAGCCATATTCATAGTTACGGTATATGGACTCTTGCTGATTGATGGATATTCCTTGCAATGCGCCCTCAATCTTATTCTCCTCCACAGATCGGCTACATTTGAGTATGGGTTGGCCTCGAAGGATAAATGTACCCATGGGATAGATAGCTAAAACACTACATTTATTTTGCTCACAAAAATCCATTATTTCTTTGTTGTCAAAACCTTCGAAAATCCCAGATTTACCGGCGCGAATCACGGATAAGGACGAAAAATCCTGCTCCTGCTTTACTTCAGAATCTGCAGTGCAAAATATCTTCATCGAATGAAGTGTGGACGATAGGATTCGACTAACGATTACATCGTATTTGACTGATTGCGTAATGAAATGAAGAAAATAGATGAAAATAAAAATATCAAGGATCGTGATTAGCGTTATTACAATGATGCTGAGCGAAGGAATTTGAAAAGAAGAACCGTTGTCCCGAATTGTACTCAAAAGGAAAAAGGTATTGACAATCGTTCCGATATAAACTCCAAGTACAACCTGTTGAAATCGGTTTCCGATCAATTTATCCAAAACGCGATTACTCATCTGAGAAGCCGCCTGATTCAGAACGATCATCACCATCGTAAAACTAAATACAGTAAGCGACATCACTCCTCCAGCTATGGTGGTCAGAATACTCCTGGCGGTAGAGGGGTCTTTGATATTCAGCCAAGGGATATTGGCTTTAAGCTGTTGACCAGTTTCAGAAAAATCAAAAAGCAGTAAAAATGCTGCAGAAGCCAAAAAGACTATGCTGATAATCGCTGGCATAAAAGCGATGCTTGAAATAATAAGCTGATACTTTGCTATCAGCCATAATCTGATTTTATCCATCTTTATAAGTTAGGTATTGAAAGGGTATTTTCATGAAAATTGCTTGAAATTGTACTGATAGCTTTAGTCCATTAGTTACTAAAGCTTATTAAAACTAGTAAATTAGTCAATTTTTGGGTGAGTTCAAGACATAATTTTTTTTATCTTTCGATCCTAATACCGAAATTATGAAAAACCGAAAGCTCAATCTGTTGAAAAATCTATTCTTTATTGCGCTAACCGCCACAATGCTTTTCTCCTGCGGAAAAAACACGGAAAAAATGCTGATTGGTACCTGGTCTGGAACTGATTTTAAATTTGATCAGACCGAAGGTCCTGATCTTGCTGCAGTAGTCGAGGGTGGGAAAGGCTTACATGTTGATGGTAAATTGATTCTTGAGGAGACTGGTACTTTCATCATCACTAGCCCAGAAGATATGATGAGTGGAAAAGGGACTTGGAAAGTGACTAGCGACCAATTGATTATGAAAGCTGAGAATGCCAAAGAAGAAGTGGTTTATGATATTGTAGCCATTTCAGATTCTCAATTAATCACCACAAATGACGTGGCTATGGAAAGTCCATTGGGGAATATTGCGGGCAAGATTACGCTGACCTATAAAAAGTAAATCAGTTTTGAAGTTCGCATCAGGCTATTTTACAGTCGGCAGTGTTACAGTTTGTTTTTAACTCAAGTTTAGCCTTCTTTATGAGTTTTCAGTAAAACAGTTACCAATAAAAAAAACCGATCAGAATCCTGATCGGTTTTTTGTTGAATTAAATAGCATTGTCTTAGATCATAAGTTATTTTAAACAAATACTTTGTGCTTGATTTAATTAAGCAAACTCTAGCTTCCTGACTTACTACTTCCAAGCCTCCAACTTTAAAACTTCCCACCTCCAACTTCCTACATCCAATCCTCTCAATCCATCTTATATCCAAAGAACAAAGCGTTTAAAAACAGCTTATTTGTTCCAAACCAAGTGCCACGGAAATTTGGACTATCGAAGAAATGAATCACTCTACCCTGGCCTGTTTTTGAAATAACTACACTTGCACTTAGCTTCAGCTTTTCCAAATTAGTTTTGGAAATATAGCCTCCCAA
>JBDNIP010000567.1:0-1661 GCA_041688245.1 Algoriphagus sp. | reverse complement strand
GGATATTATAAGGCGACTGTTAATGGTGACACCGTTGGCAACAGTGTGCTGGATCCTGCCTGGACTGACTATAGTAAAAGAATATATTATTCCCGATATACCCTTACAGAAAAAATTCAACAGGGAGCAAATTCTTTGGGTGTGACGCTAGGAAATGGATTTTATAATCCTTTGCCATTGAGAAAATGGGGAAGAAGAAATCCAAGAGAAGACCTTACCGTCGGCAAGCCTACTTTTATGGCTAGACTTGTGGTTTATTATCCAAACGGACGAACAGAAGAAGTAAAGACAGATGCATCTTGGAAGTACGAATATGGTCCTTTGGTGAAAAACAGCGTTTATATCGGAGCAGTTTATGACCAACCAAAGGAATGGGAAGGATGGCAGCTGACAGGCTTTAATGACGATTCTTGGCGGCCAGTTCAAGTTGGAAATGGCCCCGGGGGTGAACTCCAACCGACATTTTTTCCTCCTGTTAGAATCATGGAGGAAATCAATCCCATAGCCGTTTCCACACTTCCCAATGGAAAACACATGGTGGACATGGGAGTCAATTTTACCGGAACTTATCGGATAAGACTTCCAGCTAATGAGGGAGATACCATCACCTTTAGGTTTGGTGAACGGGTGTATGAAAATGGAACCTTAAACCCTATGACGACTGTGGTAGGACAGATAAAGAAAGAGGGAGTTGGAGGACCTGGTGCCCCAGCCATTGCATGGCAAACGGATAGTTATATTTCAGGTAAAAAAGAGGCTTATTTCACGCCTGATTTTGTGTACCGAACTTATCGGTATATGGAGATTGATGGCTTAAAAGAGCAGCCTTCCTTGTCCGATATACAGGGCTTATTTATCTATTCAGATGTGCCGAAAAAAAGTAGTTTTACCAGTTCAAATGCTTTGCTAAATGATATTCAGGGTGCTGTAAAAAGGACTTTTCTTTCTAATTTGGTAAGTGTTCAATCCGATTGTGCAGTTAGGGAGAAATTTGGCTATGGGGGTGATCTTAATGCCACCAGCGAGTCTTTTATCTACAATTTTGACATGCAGAATTTTTACCGTAAAACAGTTTATGACTGGGCGGATGCCATGAATGACTCCACTTTTGTGGATACGGCTCCTTTTTCAGGTATTCAATACTGTGGCATAAGTTGGGAATCAGCTTATATAATCACCCAGTATAACCTTTACCTTTATTACAATGATCTTGATATCGTTAAAGAGCTCTATGAATTGAATAAAGAGTGGATGGAGAAAGCGGCTCGAATTCATCCGGAAGGCTTGGTAGATGATGGACTTGCTGATCATGAATCCCTGGAGCCAGTTCCTGTGGAGTTAACGGGCACCGGCCACTACCTGCAATGTGCAAACATCATGTCAAAATTTGCATCGCTTATGGGAGATAGGGAGAATGAACAAAAATACACCTTGCTGGCCGCAAAGCTAAAATCCATACTTAAGGAAACCTTTTGGGACCGTGCAGTGGATGGCCCTATAAATAGACAAACCCTTTTTTCTACCCTGTTGACTCATGAGGTGATTCCGGAAGCGGATATGGAAAGGGCCAAGGACTCCTTGTTACTCGCAGTGAAAAATGGACCCTCAGGTCATTTTAATACAGGGATTTTTGGCACCAAATATATCCTAGAAACACTATC
>JBDNIP010000073.1:0-12149 GCA_041688245.1 Algoriphagus sp. | reverse complement strand
TCCACTTTAATGAGAAGAGCATTGATCTTGGTTATTTTTATTGGTATACTCTTGGTTTTAGGGGTTCAATGTACCTTTTTGGAGAAGCGTCTCGGGGTGAAGTTTGGTAAGGAAACTTACATTCTTGATTTACCAGGGATTGAAAAGCGAGGTTTTATCCGCGCGGCTGTCGATAACAACACTGCGGGCTACTACATCTATCGAGGCAGACGAATGGGCTATGAATATGAGCTGCTTCGGGATTTGGCAAAGCGATTGAATGTACAACTTAGGTTAGTATTGGTTTCAGATATCGATCTTGCGTTCAATTACCTCCAAAGTGGTAAAGTTGATCTGATTGCTATGAATTTAGAGAAAAATCCTAATCGGTCTGCTGGGTCATCTTTTTCGATTCCTTTGGGAAAAATGAATAGCGTGCTGGTTGGTATAAAGGGCTCAGAAAAGATCAAAACTTGGGATGATTTGGGACAAGATACTATCTACGTGAGACAAGGGACTACTTATGCATCTCAGTTGTCCCAAGTGAAAGATTCTCTTCAGCTCGCGTTAACCATACTGTCAGCTGCTGAACGTGAAGAGGCGCTTATTGATCAAGTGGTGACGGGTAAAATCAAGTGGACCGTTGCCGATCAAAATATTGCCTTGGCCAATGCCACTATGTATGATAATTTAGATATTTCTTGGAAAGTCAGCAAAGAAGGCCAAGTTGCCTGGGTAGTCAGAGATAATTCTCCAATCCTTTTGGAAAAACTGGATAATTGGTTAGCTGATAAACTAAAGCGTTTTATACCGATTCTTTACGCGAAATATTTTCTTAATTCCAAGAATTCTTACTTTAGAAATACCAGCCCTTTTTCTTCATTGGCGGGAAATAAAATTTCTCAGTATGATGAAATCATCAAAGAGGGTGCTCAGCAGCTAGGCTGGGACTGGAGGCTCTTGGCCTCGCTAGTATATAAAGAATCCCGATTTGATACAACGGCTCTGTCTTACGCTGGGGCCCAAGGTCTGCTTCAGTTGATGCCTGTAACCCTGGAACGCTTTGGTGTCACTAATCCAAGTGATCCAGCTCAATCGTTACTTGGTGGAGTTCGCTACTTACGCTATTTGGACAAGTTTTGGATCGAACGTGTACCCGATACAAACGAGCGATTAAAATTCATCCTAGCTTCCTATAATATTGGTCATGGACATGTAGAAGATGCTTGGAGATTGACCATCAAATATGGGAAAGATACGCACAGCTGGCTGGAGGTTTCTAAATTTTTGGCCTTGAAAAGTGACCCTAAATATTACAAGGACCCTATTGTAAAAAGTGGATTTGCTAAAGGACATCTTGCCGTGAATTACGTCAAAGATGTCCTTAGTATATTCCATTCCTACAAAGCGCTAGTTCAGCCTTAAGCTCTATCATCTTAATCTGTATCATATTGATCAACAAAGGCAGAAAACCATCCTCCCCGTAGTTCTTTGGGATATAAGCCACTCATCTTCTAGAGTCTCCTCTACCCTCAAGCTTCCTCGTGGAGTTCGAACAGCGCTTCGATTTCCACAGGGATATTATCAGGTAAAGATCCCAATCCTACCGCAGAACGGACACCTATTCCATTTTCTTCCCCCCAGATCTGAACAAATAATTCACTTGCACCATTGATGATGTAGGGATGTAATAAAAATGTCGCTTCGCAATTCACCATTCCAAAAACTTTGATGACGCGCTTCACCCGATCAAGTGTACCTAGATTTGCTTTGATTGTGGCAAGCATAGCTAAGCCAACTTGACGGGCAGCTAATTTACCTTCCTCTGGAGTGAGGTCTTTGCCAATCTGACCGATGATTACTGTTCCGTCAGATTGGACCGTACCATGTCCGGAGAGGTAAAGTTGATTTCCAATAACCAAACAAGGCTTGTAAATTCCCAGTGGTGTTGGTGGTGGAGGGAGTTCAAGTCCTAGTTTTTCAAAATTGCTTTCTGGAGTTTCCATGTGTATTTGATAAGATTTAAGTTAAATAAAAAGATCTAATATAAGAACGCCTATCAGGCCGATGACTGCTACGATGGTCTCCATCAATGACCAGGATTTGATGGTGTCTGTGATGCTTACATTGAAGAATTCCTTATACATCCAGAAGCCAGCGTCATTGAAATGGGAAAACATCAAACTTCCAGCCCCAATAGCTAGCACCAATAAGTTTGGATCCACATTCATAGTCGTGACCAGTGGCGCGATGATTCCGGCAGTAGTCAAGCCAGCCACAGTCGCCGAACCCACACAGACGCGAATGATCGCTGTAATAATCCAAGCCAAAATCAAGGGATGAATATCCCAAGTCTGTAAGCTTTCTGCGATCACCAGACTTACACCAGTGTCAGTAAAGATCTGCTTCAGAGCTCCAGCCCCGGCGACGATCAAGAGGATCATCGCAATATCCTTGGTAGCAGCGGTATAGCTATCCATGAGCTGAGGCATGCTGAATTTTCGCCTAAGCCCTAGCGTGTAAGTCGCCACCAAAACAGAAAGTAGCATCACAACTCCAGGATCAGCTACGAAGGTGATCAGCTTTGCAAAAGGACTATCCTCCGGGGTATTCAGACTCAAAGCAGTCGTGCCAATAAGGAGGAAGACTGGCAGCAAAGCAGTCAGAAAGCTATTTGCCCGGCCTGGAAGCTCGGACTCTGGTTTGGTTTCCGCTTGAAAAGTTTGTAGCGGTTTTGCTTCGATATTTTTCAGTGTCTGGGCAAAGACTGGACCTGCAATGATGATGGTAGGAATAGCAATCAAAAATCCATAAAATAAGGTCAATCCCATATTGGCATCAAACTGTGCAACTAGTGCAGAAGGAGAAGGATGCGGTGGCAAAAATCCATGCGTTACTGACAAAGCTGCCAATAAGGGAATCCCCACATATACTGCGGAGATCTTGTACTGATAGGCCACCGTAAAGGCCAAAGGTACCAGCAGCACAAAACCCACATTATAAAAGAGTGGAATCCCCACGATCAGTCCAGTCAGGGACATAGCCCAAGTGATGTATTTCTCTCCAAAGATCTTCATTAGCGTCCCGGCAATCTGCTGGGCGGCACCAGACTCGGCGACTAGCTTACCGAGCATGGCACCCACCACGATCACGATGACTAAGTCACCGAGCAGATTGCCCATTCCCCGCTGCACCGAACTGGCGATCTGATCGGCAGGGAGCCCTAAAAGGAAACCGGCTGATATTGATGTGATCAGAAAGGCCAGAAAAGGATTCAGCTTGGCCCAGACAATCAGCAAGACCAGAATGGCAACACTCAGTAAGACGAGAAGAAAGGTCATCAGTTGGGGTTATTCTGAAACGGAAGTTAGAAAAAATGGGAGAAATGATAGCCCTCCAATTTAAATCTTAGCCAATTCTTTACCGCTTGACCCATCGGATATGTGCTGCGGATTCAGAATTGTCAATTCGGATAAGGTAAATTCCTGCAGGTAAACGCAGCAATCGCTGCTCTAAGATTAATTGATTGAATGATCCTTGGAAATATAATTTTCCTGCAAAATCAAGAATCGTAAGTTCAGACTGTACGAAATCTAGCCCTGCTGGAATATTTATTCGAATGGAACCTCCAGAATAAGGGTTTGGAGAAATTTGGATAGAGCGTGTAGCGGAAAGTAGTGCTTTGATAAGAATCACTTGACTCCAAGAGCTTCCGGGTAAGAAATCAGTTTGTTTGATTCGGTAATAGTAATTCTGGAACGGGTAAGAATCAAGGTCAGAAAATTGATGGTAAACAGGGATTTCTGAATTTTTATGATTGGTCAATGATCCAATATTTTTCCAGTCGGTAAATCCATTTTCAGAGCGAAAGATTTCATAGGTACTTTCAGCAGTATTAGAAGCTACTTTCCATGTAAGCCGTATTTCTTTTGACTTTCTCTCACCATCGAAACTTAACCAAGTGACCGGTAAGATACTCAGGGTACGAAAGCTTCCTATAGTATAATTTATCCCTTCCAACTCAGAAAAAGTCAAACTTCTGCGTGCCCATAGTAATACAGGATCCAAACCTGGTAAATGGGTGCCCGGAGCTGCATAGCCAGTAGACACGATCCGTAAATCATCCACCTGATCGACGATTAAGTTATCTGCCGAAATGCGCAGTTCGAGCGGATCGGAATTGGCTGTCATACCAAAAAAGGAGAAATAGCTGTATAATCGATAGCGTATAGGGATGCCATCATTGTCATTAAAATTGGAATTATATTCTGCACCGAGATACTCAGTAAATCGAATTCGAAGATCCTCCCGCCCCGTATTCCCTAAAAGTTTTACACTTCGAATTCCTTTTTGATGTCGGTCTGCGAAAGGGAATGTTGCATTTGAAGCATTTAGGATGCTTGGTAAGGAAAAGTATTGGACTTCTCGCAGCCTTTCCCAAGACCCTGAAGTATAGACTAATCCCCCGATTGAGGAACTGTTTATAGAGAGGTTGTTATCGTTGAAATTCACAATCCCACTGACCATGGAGAAAGTTTGAGTGACTGCTAGGTTCTGATTCAAATTGACTCTTCCACCTGATTTATTCACAATTAGATTCTGACTTGTCAAAGCAAATCCACTGATGTTTTGGTTTAAATCTCCAACAAAATGGAGATCAGTTGGGCTTGTTAAGATTGCTCCCAAACCAGATTGAATCAGATCTCCCTGAACGAAAAAAGTACCGGGGAGACTTAGATTTTGATTTCCTCGAAGCTCCAAATTTGTCACTCGATTGGGAGTCCCGGCATCCGAAAATGAACTGCTCAGGAAAGTTTTCGGAATTGTTCCCCCTCTAAAAATCACAGTCCCATTCAACTGATAAGTTGCCGCCTCAATTCTTGGGTTTGATCCCTCCAGAATTAATTCTCCACCTTCTTGAAGGTCAAAAATATGTGCACTGATTGAAGCTGATCTGAATAATATCCCTGCATCACATTCTGATACAAGCTTTGCGCCATTCTCTATTCGTAACACACCAAAAGGTCCTACTCCAGAATTGATTGTTTCGTTATTGAAGGATAGTGAAGCACATCCAGAAATGCTCAGTTTTTGAACTAATGTTCCCGACCGGATTGTAAAATCAAGTGCTTTAAATGTGCTCTCGATAATCAGCTCAACTCCTGGATCGGGATCGAAAATTACACTGTATCTGCTATTCGTAGTCAACCCACTCCAAGCAGTTCTCAAAAGGATAGTTCTGGAATTTCCTCGAAAAACCAACTTGCTGTCAATGGAATTTCCAATCCAATTCTGACTATTCCATGTGCCAGAGGGACTGCCTGGCGCTGCACCGGAAAAAGCATTGAGCGATCCATATATTTCTAATGCGAATCCCGATAGGTTTAATTTTTGTCCAGCATTTGTTTCAGCATTGATAAAAACACTTTTCGCTTGCTCGTTTGCGGTCAAAGTTACTAAGTGTTTCTGATCGATATAGATGTCGTTCATAAAACTAGGTTGGACTAAACTCACCCCCCAACTCACTCCATTAAACACCTCCCAAATTGTAGGATTGTCATAATTCCCCGAACCTATAGTCTTGAAGGAGTTGATCTCTTGAGCCCGAATAAGGTTTGCCGGAAGGCAATAGATTAAAACTGCCAATAATATCGAGTATATTCGGCGTTTGAAAAAAGAAAAATGGGACAACGTTTTGAACCTGGTATTCATGGAAAACTAGTCTAAAAAGAAAATATAAGTTAAAAATAATGATCCGATCAAAAAAATATATAACCTTATTTTTTTTACTGATCTTCAGTGGCTTAGGGCGAGTGATGGGGCAATCCCACCAGATTTCTTTGTTGACTGCCGATCCGGGGAATGAGCTTTATTCTGCCTTTGGTCACTCAGCGGTTCGGGTGCTGGATAAGTCGAGCGGCGAGGACTATGTATTCAACTACGGCACCTTCGATTTTAATACGCCTAATTTCTACGGGAAGTTTGTAAGAGGTAAGCTGGACTACATGCTTTCGGTCAGTGCATTTGCGGCTTTTGTCGCCGAATATGACCGTCAGGGCCGTGGGATCAAAGAGCAAATCCTTGATCTAAATCCAGAGCAGACGGACTACATGCTGGAGTTTCTTCAGGTCAATTACCAGCCAGAGCGACGGTTCTATCGCTACGACTTCTTCTATGACAACTGCGCCACTCGGATCCGAGATGCAGTGGATCTGGTATTGGGTGATAAGCTTATCTGGAGAGATGAAGTGAAGGAACCCGACCAAAAGACTTTTCTAAATCTTATCGATGAGTATGTGTATTCACTGCCCTGGGCAGACCTGGGAATAGATTTGGCATTAGGAGCTGTGATCGATGTGGATGCCAGCCCCCTGCAAGAGCAGTTTCTTCCGGATTACATGTTTGAGTCATTTGCCCGGGCAGATATTCAAGGAGATGGTCCCACACGACCTTTGGTGAAGGAGACCCTCGTGATCATTGAATTTCCAAAAGAAGAAAAATCAATTGGAGCCTTTAATCCCTATTGGATTTTTTGGCTGATTTTGACCATTTTCACAGCGATTACATTTATAGGTTTTAAAAAGAAAAAACTACTTATTGGCTTTGATCTGGCCTTTTTCGGCCTGTTGGGACTAGCTGGTATTGTAGTCACTTTATTGTGGTTTGCTACAGCGCACACTGCTACCAAGTGGAATTGGAATATCCTCTGGGCCTTCCCGGGACATATTCTGTTAGTCATAGGACTTTGGTCCAAGACACTTGCCCCATGGGTTCGAAAGTATTTACTCTTTGCCTTGATCATGGCAGATGCAGCAGTAGTGTTTTGGATTTTAGGCTGGCAGTCTTTTCATCCAAGTCTAATACCTATTCTTCTAGTCATTATTCTGCGCACCAACTACTTATATTATAATATCGGTAAATATCGACTGGGTGGGCAATAAATTTTTGCCCACCGAAAACTTTTGGATAGGGTAATGGTGTTGGGTAAGTTCAAGCAATCACATGGAATTCAAACTTACGTCAGATTATCAGCCTACAGGCGATCAGCCAAAAGCGATCGAAAAACTGGTCGAAGGCATTAATAACGGGGAAAAATCCCAAGTATTACTAGGTGTGACTGGATCTGGAAAGACCTTTACCGTGGCAAATGTAATTCAGCAAGTACAAAAGCCAACACTGATTCTTAGTCATAATAAGACACTTGCAGCACAGCTTTACGGAGAATTCAAGCAGTTTTTCCCAGAGAATGCAGTTGAATATTTTATATCCTACTACGATTACTATCAGCCAGAAGCCTTTATACCAAGTTCAGGGACATACATCGAAAAAGATCTCTCGATCAATGAGGAGATTGAAAAGCTGAGGCTCAGTGCCTCTTCGTCGCTGTTGACGGGCAGAAGAGATGTCATCGTTGTGGCCTCTGTTTCGTGTATCTACGGAATAGGAAATCCAGAGGAGTTTGCAAAGAATATTATCCGGTTACAGGAGGGTGACCGAATTCCGAGAAACCAATTGCTCTTCAAGCTGGTGGATATTCTCTATAGTCGGACACAGCAAGAGCTGACTCATGGGACCTTTCGAGTTAAAGGGGATACTGTAGATATTTTTGTGGCTTATGCTGATTGGGGATATCGGATATTCTTTTGGGGGGATGAGATCGAGGCGATTCAGCGTTTTGATCCAGCCACTGGAAAGAAGCTTAACGATGAAAAAATCATCTCTATTTTTCCTGCAAACTTATTCGTGACTGGTCGCGATACCATCAATACTGCAATCAAAGAGATCCAGGATGACATGGTGGCCCAAGTGAACTTCTTCGAAAAGGAGGGGAAATTCATGGAAGCGAAGCGGCTTCAGGAACGCACAGAGTTTGATCTGGAGATGATTAGGGAATTGGGCTATTGCTCAGGAGTGGAGAATTATTCCCGATATTTTGATCGTAGAGAGCCAGGGATGCGGCCTTTCTGTCTGATGGATTATTTCCCGGATGATTTTTTGTTGGTCGTGGACGAAAGTCATGTCACACTGCCGCAGGTAAGAGCGATGTGGGGTGGTGACCGGTCTAGAAAGGTAAATCTGGTGGACTTCGGATTCCGGCTTCTATCGGCTTTGGATAACCGTCCTCTGAAATTTGATGAGTTTGAGGACTTAGCCGGTCAAGTCGTCTATGTCTCCGCTACGCCTGCAGATTATGAACTTGCATTAACTGAAGGGGAAGTGGTGGAGCAGATTATTCGACCAACGGGACTTTTGGATCCTATGATAGAAGTACGTGCAAGTCAGAATCAAATCGATGATTTACTGGAAGAAATCGACCAAACTATAAAAACTGATGCCAGAGTATTAGTGACTACGCTGACTAAGCGCATGGCTGAGGAGCTACAAAAATTCCTCGAGCGTGCCGGCGTTAAGTCCCGTTACATTCATTCTGAAGTTAAGACCCTTGATCGAGTTGAGATTCTGAGAGAACTTCGACTCGGTGTTTTTGATGTCCTCGTCGGGGTTAATTTATTACGAGAAGGCTTGGATCTGCCAGAGGTTTCTTTGGTTGCAATTCTTGATGCAGATAAAGAAGGCTTCCTGAGAAATGAGCGAAGCTTGGTACAGACAATCGGTAGAGCAGCTCGAAATTCGGCAGGGCGAGTGATTATGTATGCTGATAAAATTACAGGTTCCATGGAGCGAGCGATGGACGAGACTAAGCGAAGACGAGTCATTCAAATCGAATACAATACCGAACATGGCATTACGCCAACTACTATCATAAAATCCCGAGACAAAATTTTGGGACAAACGAAAGTGGCCGATTCTAAGAAGAATGCGAAATTCTACGCGGAGCCAATGCCAGGAGAGGGGAGTATGGCAGCGGATCCAGTGGTCCAGTATTTGAGCAAGGATAAGCTGGAAAAATTGATTCAGCAGACTCAAAAACTAATGGAAAAAGCTGCAAAAGAGCTCAACTTCATGGAAGCGGCAAGACTTAGAGATGATTGGCAGTCGCAAAAAGCTCAATTGGAACAATTGAAATTGGGTGTAGGTTAATACGCATGTTTTTGAAATAATTGTAAAAAAATGACACTTCAGGACATCAGAATACTCGCATCAAAAGGGGAGGGATTGAAAATTGAATTCAAGAAAAAAGCAACCTATCCAGAGAAAATCGTCCGAGAGCTGATTGCTTTAGCCAATACTGTAGGGGGTAATTTGCTGATTGGTGTGGATGATGATGGTACGGTGAGTGGACAGCGTTTTATCGAAGAAGAGATTTTTGTGATGGAAAAAGCCATTCGTGAGTTGATCTTTCCTCAGTTGGCCTACGAAGTTTTTTTGATTAAGCTAAATGAGAAAAAAGGAGTCGCAGTTTTTAAAATTCCCTTAAGCAGTGATCGCCCTCATTATTTGAAAGAAAAAGACCGCAAACAAGCCTTTATTCGGGTTGCGGATCGCAGTGTACAGGCAAGCCGAGAAGTATGGGAAGTATTGCGCAGGGGAAAAGCTCAACGAGATACGATTTTCACCTACAGTTGGAAAGAGGAATTACTGATGAAGGCGATGCAGGAGACCGGCAAGATCACCTTAAAAGAATATGCAATACTGGCTAAGCTACCAAAATTCATCGCTTCGAAAACTTTGGTTCGGCTTGTTTTGGCGAATGTGCTGGTCATTCATCCCCAAGAAGCGGACGATATTTTTACCTTGAAAGAGACGGGAGCTTAATTCCTGTACGAGCTGTAAATCCAGTATTACCCTGAAGCCCTCCACTGTGAATAGCCAGAACTTTTGACCCAATGGGAAAAAAATCTTCGTCTATCAATTTCCATATTCCAGCCATCATTTTACCAGTGTAGATAGGATCGAGGACTATTTCAAAGCTTTCAAAAAACCACCAGATGAAGTCAATCAATTCCTGATTGTACTTCCCGTAACCTCCAAAATGGAATTGATCGAAAATCTGATGATCACCTTTGCTATTGATTTGATGATTTTCCAATAATTCTTTAATTTCTGCATGAATGAAATTACCCTTGAGCGAAGAAAAACCGAGAATCTTCTGTCCTCTGGAAAGGGAATTAATCATCCCTGCAAAGGTTCCTCCCGTGCCAATGCAAGTAGCAACATGAGAATAGGAATTGTCCTCAGGCTTCAAGATTTCGGAGGTTCCCCTTATTGCAAGTTCATTTGTGCCACCTTCGGGGATGAGGTAAAATGATCCAAATTTCTTCACCGCATCTTCTAGCAGGCTTGCTTCTTTTTTTAATTTATAGGTAGATCGATCGACAAAGTGTAAATCCATTCCCAATGATTCTGCATGAGCCAAGGTAGGATTTAGTGGTTCTACCCGCTCACCTCGGATGATCCCAATTGATTTGAGATTTACTGCTTTGGCTGCCTCAGCTGTAGCATAAATATGATTGGAATAGGCACCTCCAAAAGTTAGAATCTTATCAAAATGATTCGAAACTGCCGCTTCAAGATTATACTTTAGCTTGTAAAACTTATTTCCGGCAACGGAAAGATGAACTAAATCTAGGCGCTTAACTGCCAAAAACACTCCTTTAGCCTCTAAAATGGGATGATGTAGCGATTGATTAACGATTGGAAGGGCTTCAAGCATGGATAACAGGATTTCAACGGATTCTTAAAGTTAATAATCTTATTTTTGCAACATGAGCATGCAAGCCGACGACGACATCGAAGAAGAAGAGTTAGAATTATATGAGCATTATCGTTTTATTGTTGATAAAGGTCAGTCACCAATCCGAGTTGATAAGTTTTTGACCGACAAAGTGGCTTTTGCTACGCGAAGTCGGGTTCAACAAGCCATTGATTCTGGTTCTATTAAAGTAAATGGTGAAAATACAAAAGGTAGTTACAAGATTAAGCCGGAAGATGATATTCAGGTTCTCTTTGAAAAGCCCCGACGCGATACGGAGATCATTCCAGAAAACCTTGATCTGAAGATTATTTATGAGGATCAGCACCTAATGGTGGTAAATAAGCCTTCCGGGATGGTTGTCCATCCGGCACAAGGCAACTGGACGGGAACGCTGGTTAATGGATTGGTTTATCATTTTCAGAATTTGCCCGAAATGAAAGGCAATGCAGGTAGACCGGGTTTGGTGCATCGGATAGACAAAGACACATCCGGTCTTTTGGTTATTGCCAAATCAGAGACTGCTATGACTCATCTTGCAGCACAGTTTTTTCATCATACAATAGAAAGGACTTACCTAGCTTTAGTATGGGGAGAGCCAGAGGGCGAATTAGGAACTATAACTGGGAATGTGGGAAGGAGTGCCAAAAATCGTAAAGTCATGGATGTCTTTATGGATGGGAGTTATGGCAAGCATGCCGTGACTAATTGGAAGGTAATAGAGCGTTTGCGTTATATTTCATTGCTTCAATGTAATTTGGAAACCGGGCGGACACATCAGATACGCGTGCATATGAAATCTTTTGGCCATCCGCTTTTCAATGATGCGACCTATGGTGGAGATAAGATTCGGAAAGGAACTCAGTTTTCTAAGTACAAGGCCTTTGTTCACAATTGTTTTCAGATTCTTCCAAGACAAGCTTTACACGCTAAATCTCTGGGTTTTATCCATCCTGTCAGCAAGGAGAAGCTTTACTTTGAAGTGCCTCTTCCTTCTGATTTTGAGGGTGCGCTCGAAAAATGGCGAAATTACGTTACGTATGAATAGCTAAATTTTAACGAAATTATAATAAATAGTATTTATTATTAAATTATATGCAAAAAAATGATCTAATACCTGCTGAATCATTAAAATTAAAGCATACTATTGAAGATCTGTCAATCTAGCTTATAAAAAAGTCAATTAATTACAGTATCAGCATTTCTCAATCGATTCCATTAAAAATACTGTAAAAAATTAGATTTCTTGTTGAAATATTTTTAATAAACAGATCATTCGGCTATATTTGAAGTATTAGAAAAATGCAACACAAGGTTGATTTTCTTAAGTACATTAAGCTACACTGTAGGATGTTGAAATTGGCAGACAAGCCCTCCTGTCTCGGGGGTGAGGTCACTGGGATAAAGCATTTACTGAGCTCGTAAATTTGCCTAACTACTTCGTGGAGGTTCGAATCCTTCTCCTACAGCAGGTTATTTTGGGTTTATTGTTAATTGACTAAGACCATGAAATTTT
>JBDNIP010000566.1:0-8544 GCA_041688245.1 Algoriphagus sp. | reverse complement strand
TTTTCTTTCATTATTATGCACATTCAGACCTTGTCGCTACTACAAAAGAAAAGTTGATCGAAGGACTTACGGTCCAACGGGACCAAACGAGAGTCTACTTGGAACAGGGAACTCATTTGATTTTAACACTTGGAACAGCTTGGGTGTATGAATTAGAAGGTTTTGTGACAGTTGCCAATTGCCATAAGCAGCCTTCAAGTCTGTTCACCAAACACCTGCTGACAATTGAGGAGATGGAGTCGAGGCTTTCAAATCTTTTTGACAACTTCTCTCGGGTCTATCCCAATCTCAAAATCATACTAACAGTCAGTCCTGTCCGGCATCTCAAAGACGGTGTGGCAGAAAACCAACTCAGCAAAAGCCAACTTCGGGTGCTTTGCGCCAATCTGGAAAAGCGATTTTCATCCCTCAGCTATTTCCCTGCTTATGAGATCATGATGGATGAATTACGTGATTATCGATTCTATAAGTCAGATCTGATTCACCCAACAGTCGAGGCCGAAGATTACATTTGGCAAAAGTGGCAATCCTCGCATTTTTCAGCGGAAACACAGACTAAAGCGGAAGAAATTCGAAAGATAAATCTTGAGCTTTCACACCGTCCACTCAACCCCAACAGTCCGGCACATCTCAAATTCCAAGAAAATCTTCTTCAAAAGCTGGAACGATTGAACTCCGAATTTGATTTTTCAAGTGAAATCACTCAGGTAAAAGCCAAGCTGAGTTCCCAGGCATAGCGATAATTTTACCGGATAAAATTTTCAAATCTTGCAATTTTTCAACTTTAACATCAACTCATGAAACCTAACCGCCTCCATACTTCCCAATCCCCATACCTACTCCAACATGCCCACAACCCAGTCGATTGGTATCCCTGGGGACCAGAAGCACTGCAAAAAGCTGAACAGGAAAATAAGCCTATGATCGTCTCGATCGGCTATTCGGCCTGCCATTGGTGTCATGTGATGGAGCATGAGAGTTTCGAGAATCAAGTGACGGCAGACTTGATGAATGAACATTTTGTCTGCATCAAAATCGATCGGGAAGAACGACCGGACATTGATAATATTTACATGGATGCAGTGCAAGCTATGGGATTGCAGGGAGGTTGGCCCTTGAATGTGTTTTTGATGCCCAATCAAAAGCCTTTCTACGGCGGCACCTATTTCCCCAATGCCCAATGGAAAAATCTTCTTACGAATATTGCCGATGCTTTTGAAAAGCACGAAGATCAATTGGCAGAAAGCGCCGAAGGCTTTGGCAACTCATTGAATCGAAGTGAGACTGAGAAATATGGAATTGCTGCCGGAGCCCAGGAATTAGATCCCGATGAACTTGCCGAAGTAATGGCAAAGCTCAGCGCGCAGTTTGATCCGGAATGGGGAGGAATGAATCGAATCCCAAAATTCCCGATGCCTGCAATCTGGGCTTTTGTTTTAGACTATGCCCTGTTAGCCAAGAATAAAGACCTCCAGGAAAAAGTGTTTTTTACCCTTCAAAAAATTGGAATGGGTGGAATTTACGATCAATTGAGGGGCGGGTTTTCGCGTTATTCCGTCGATGGAGAATGGTTTGCTCCCCACTTTGAGAAAATGGGGTATGACAATGGGCAGCTATTAGAATTATTTTCAAAAGCTTATCAGAGCAGTCAGGACCCGTTTTTCTTAGAGAAAGTAACCGAAACCATTGCTTGGATCGAGACCGAAATGCTTCAGGAAGAGGGTGGTTTTCACTCCGCTCAGGATGCAGATTCTGAAGGTGTGGAAGGAAAATTTTACACTTGGACTTATACCGAACTTGCTGAAATACTTTCAGAGGATATGCCTTGGTTTAGTAAACTTTATAACCTCAAATCTGATGGCAACTGGGAAGATGAGGTCAATATTCTATTCCAAACCAACTCTTATGCAGCGATCGCTACTGAGTTTGGAATGTCGGAATCAGAATTTATCACCAAGCTAAACGGAGTAAAAGCAAGTCTGATTGAAATCAGAAATCAACGGATTTTCCCCGGGAAAGATGATAAAATTCTAAGTGGCTGGAATGGATTAATAAGTGCAGGATTATTTCAGGCCTATTTTGCAACCGGCAAAAAACACATGCTTGACCTCGCTTTGAACAACCTTAAATTCTTAGAAGACAAGCTCTATCTCGATGGTGTATTGCATCGCGCCTATAAGAATGGAGAAGCTTATACGCCGGGATTTTTGGAGGATTATGCGAATGTAATTCGGACAAGTTTGATGGGTTTTGAGGCATCGGGAGATTCACATTGGTTGGACTTTGCAAAGCAATTGACTGATTTCTGCCTCGAGGAATTCTATGATAAATCGGATGGTTTCTTCTTTTTCAATAATCCAAAAGCGGAGAAACTCATCGCCAACAAAAAGGAACTGTTTGACAATGTGATACCCGCTTCCAATTCAGTGATGGCTCGAAATCTCCATCGTCTTTCCCTCTTCACCTACGAAAACAAGTATCAGGAGATCTCCTCCAAAATGCTTGGTGGGATGAAAGAACTTATTCTCAAAGACCCTGGATTTCTCAGCAATTGGGCATCTTTATTTCTGGAAATGCTCATCCCGACTGCTGAAATAGCGATTGTAGGAAAAGGAGCCAGCGCAAAAGCTTTAGCGTTTCAAAAGAGCTACGTTCCAAATTCCGTAATCGTATTTTCAGAAGAATTGACAGAAACTGCCCCAATACTTTCAGGAAAAACAGCAGATTCGGAAGGAAATGCCTTAATTTATGTATGCTTTGATCATACCTGCCGTAGACCGGTAAGTTCGATCGAAGACGCTATTTCACAACTCCCCTATTTAGCCTAATCCCTTGGAAAGCCTTTTTGGAGATCAAGATTTATTCCCTGAAGAAAGCGGAAATAATTTCGCCGACATCATCTTGCCAGTCCCGATTCCGCGGATGTTCACCTATCGAATTCCCAAAACTTTAAAACCTGAAATCAACCTCGGCTCCAGAGTGATTGTGCAGTTTGGAAAGAAAAAAGTGCTGACCGGAATCATCGGGAAAGTACATAATAAGACGCCTCAAGTGTACGAAGCCAAACCGATCTTAGAAGTATTGGACGTGCAACCCAGCGTAAATCCACTTCAGATTCGATTTTGGGTTTGGATGGCGGACTATTACTGCTGCCATATCGGCGAAGTGATGCACGCAGCTTTGCCATCCGGTTTGAGACTAAGCAGTGAGAGTAAGGTGCAATTAAATCCTAATTATGACCGGGAGACCAGCAAGTATCCTCTGGACGATCGAGAAGAGAAGATCTTAGCAGCATTGGAAACTTCCACTGAACTGAGCTATGAGGACTGCGAAAAAGTCCTTGGAGTCAAGACAATTCATCCGATCCTAAAAAGTCTTGTAATTAAAGAGGCCATCTTGATTTTTGAAAAGGTACAGGAAAAATATACCCCAAAGGTCGAGACACGAATCCGACTAGTTCAGCAAATTGCCGAAAGTAAAAGTGCAATCGGAGAGATCTTCAAAGTCTTAGCTTCCAAGCCTAAGCAGGAATCTATCCTGATGAAATACTTGCGGGATGTGCCTGTGTTCCACAAACTTCACCTCAATGAAAAAGGCGTAGATAAGACTACCATTTTGGAAGCGGGAGATTCAGAATCCTCATTGAAGACGCTGATCAAGAATGGAATTTTCGAATCTTTCAAAGTGGTCGTCAACCGTATTGCGGAAGAAGAACCCGAAAAAGAAGCCGCTAAACTTTCCACCTCCCAAGAGGCTGCTTTCGTAGATTTGAAATCTCAGTTTGAAGAAAAGCAAAGCGTCCTTTTGCATGGAGTAACCGGATCAGGCAAGACAGAGATCTATATTCAATTGATACAGGAAGTTTTGGGAAGCGGTTCTCAGGTACTTTTACTTTTACCGGAAATAGCCTTGACCACCCAGATTGTCAGTAGACTGAAGAAAGTCTTCGGCAGTCAGATGGGAGTTTATCATTCGAAGTATTCTGATAATGAGCGAGTTGAGGTCTGGAATGGAGTTTTGAGCGGTAGATTCTCCTTTGTGGTGGGTGTCCGCTCTTCGATTTTTCTTCCTTTCGACAGTTTGGGGTTGATTATCATTGATGAAGAACATGAGTCAAGCTATAAGCAATTTGATCCAGCTCCGAGATTTCAGGCTCGCGATGCTGCGATTATGCTTGCCTATTTTCATCAGGCAAAAACACTCTTAGGTTCGGCAACTCCTTCTTTTGAGTCATTTTTCAATGTGCAGCAGGGAAAATACGGCTATGTCGAATTAACCAATCGATTTGGGGATGCCAGCATGCCGACCTATCATTTGTCTGACTTAGGCGCAGATAAGCGAAAAAACCTTCTCAAACTCGATTCGACGCGGATGATGCGAGAACGAATTCAGGAAGCATTGGACAATCAAGAACAGGTGTTGATTTTCCAAAATCGACGTGGCTATTCACCTTACGTTCAATGTGAGGATTGTGGCTGGACAGGGCAATGCGTTCAATGTGATGTCAGTCTTACCTATCATCAGTATTCGGAGGAGCTCCGCTGTCATTATTGCGGCTACAAAGAGAAAGTCCCGAGCGCCTGCCCTGCCTGTGGCTCGACACGAATCAGCACAATGGGGATGGGAACAGAACGAATAGAGGAATCATTGAGTTTGTTTTTTCCAGAGGCACGAATGGGAAGAATGGACCTCGATACCACTCGGAATAAATATGGCTACCAACGACTTTTGGATGAGTTTGGCGCTGGTAATCTCGATATTCTTGTGGGCACACAAATGATCACCAAAGGCCTGGACTTTGGACGAGTGACTGTAGTGGGGATTTGGGATGGGGATCGAATTCTGAATTTCCCGGATTTTCGAGCTGGCGAACGAGCGTATCAGCAGATCACTCAAGTTGCCGGCCGGGCAGGTCGAAGAGAAAAGCAAGGTCAGGTAATCATCCAAACAAGGAATCCAGAAACCGAGCTTTACAATCAAGTGATCAAAGGGGATTACCACGAGTTTTTCCGTCAGGAAATGATAGATCGAAAAAGCTTCTACTATCCTCCTTATGTCAAGCTGATCAAAATCACAACTAGACATACTGACTTCAAAGTTGCAGAAAAAGCCGCACTTCACCTCCACCATGGAATGTCTGAAATTGATGTGAAAAAGATCGTTTTAGGCCCTGAAAAAGGAATTATTGCACGAATTAAAAACCAATATCAATTAGAAAGCTTGATCAAATTAGAGAAATCCGGTAACTCTCAATCGATTTTTAAAGCACAACTTTCTGTGATTTTTGAGGAGCTGAATGCTCGACCGGAATTCCGATCGGTGCGGTTTATTGTGGATGTGGATCCTTCTTAGGAGTGGGGAATGAGAGATTGGGGGAATGGGGATTGGGGATTGGGAGCCCGATGGCTCGGGGTAGATTGGATAAAATCTTTTAGCTGTAATCGGGTCTGAATGTCGCTCCTGGACAAGGGATGAGCGCCTTTCGTGGAGTATTTCAGAGGAAATTAACTGAGCTATTAAACGGGTACACTCAACTGAAAAAGCTAAACTTAGCTAAAACCAATTTTGTAACTTATACGCATGGATTATTAAATATGCGTATGCTATGAAAAAGCGACTTACTATTACTGTTGAAGAAAATTTATTGTCCAAAATAAAAATCTACGCGAATCAGAAAGAAACAAGTGTTTCAAATCTGGTCGAAGAGCATTTTCAAGCATTGGTCAAACCTAAACCCAAATTAAAAAATGGATTGAGTTTAGTTGAATACATGAAGTCATTGCCAAAATCAAAAGTAAATTTTCCAGAAGGTTATGACTGGAAAGAAGAATATCAGAAAGCCAAAGCAATAAAATTGGGCTATGAAGGTCTTCTTTGATGTCAATATTCTACTCGATTTTTTCTTGGAGAGAAGTCCGAGACAAGAATTAATAAATACGATTTTTGAGAATTTAGACAAAAACCAATTTCAAGGTTATGTCAGCATTTCCGTCCTGCAGACTTGCGCTTACTATCTAAAACAAGCTAAAGAGCTTTCAGTCTGCAAAGAAATAATTGGTGTGATTTGTGAGAAATTTACGTTAGTTGACGGAGATCTAAATTCAGTTCTTTCTGCAGTCCATTCCAATCATACGGATATTGAGGATTCCATTCATTATTTCATTTGTCTGAATCACCATATGGATGCAATACTTACCTCAGACAAGGATTTTTTAAAGCTTAGCAAGCCTTATCTATCCCTGATTACACCAGAGAAACTGAAAGAAAGAATTGAAAATTGAATACCAACTCGCTCTAGTTCTTAAAGCCAGCCAATCACCCCACATTTTTCAGTGGATATTCCTTAATTAACCAAGCAGGTGGGATTTTCAATAGTTCGCTGAATTTTCTGATCATCGTCAGAGAAAGCGATTGCTTATAGTTGAGAACCTTGCTTACAGTGCCTTTGTCTCCATATTCTTTGGCTAGCGTAATCGTATTAAATCCAAAATCCTGCATTCGGATTTTGATCATTTCGATAGGATCTACTTCAGGCAGATCCCATTGCTTACTTTCATAATCAGCAATAAGATGAACCAAAAGCATTTTTTACTTATGGGCTGTCGAGCCTTGTGCGGCATATTTGAGTTCCTCATACCGCTTCACCGCCGCATCATAATCCCCGGTGGTATCTAGCAAGAACCAATTAATTCGCTGTTTCAATACTCATGTCCTAGGTGTTTAAATTGTGGCTGCATCTACTTTATCATACTCGCTATGAATTCCAACAAATCTGATTTCTACGATTTGATCGTCAAAATCAACTTTTCAAGAGGTGGTTAACTCTGATTTGATGTTTCATCGGACATAATACATCGGGCATCCAAGCCTCAAACCAAAGAAATATGATTGCTGGCTTCGTTGCGAATAATCACGAAAATCAATCAATTCTTCTCAATAAACCCCAACACATCATCGTATCCTTTGCTCCAGGTAAAGAAAAACTGGGTGATCATCGGGATATGCTTTTTCTTTGTATAGTAAGAATAAGTCAAATCAGTACCTTTTTCAGCAGCTGTCTTCCGAAATCGTTCCACAGTCAGGCGAATTCCAGGATAAGTTCGTTCGCCTTGCATAATTAAAATCGGAATCTCATTTCCATCTAAAAAGTAGATCGGCGAAAACTCTTTCCAGACCGCTGGATCGGCTGTGAATGCATCATAATTCTCCTTTCCACCGGGGGCATCTTTTCGCGCATTGAGAAACCAATACTGGTCTAAACCTGCTGGATCATTGAGAATTGCTCCCTTCAAAGGATTTTTGAAGTTCAGCTTTTCGTAAGGTTCTTTTTTGATTGCGGCCAAGGCTGCCAGATGTCCTCCGGCGGAATGTCCTGAAATAAAAATATTCTCCTTATCACCACCGTAGTTTTCGATATTTTCATAGACCCACTTTACAGCTTTTACTGATGCGAGTTCCATCGAAGGCAGCTGGTATTCCGGTGCTAAGGGATAGTCAATAATCACCGTGACCACATCTCTTCGGGCCATTCTACTCCCAAGAAAATCATAGATTTCCTTTTTCCCTTTATCCCAGCTTCCACCATGAATAAATACCATCACCGGAAGATCCTTTCCTCTTTTCTGATGAAAGATATTCAGCTGCTTTTCAGGAAGATTCTGCTCGGAATCAGCCTCGAGGTAAGTGATATTTTTGGAGCGATGAATGGACTGGAAGGCGCAACTGCTACAGACTATCAAGAAAATGAAAGGGAGTAATCTAAATTTCATGAGTGGTGTTTTCTATTTGAAAAGGGTTGGTTGGGGAATTGAGGAACTGGGGAATTGATGAATTGGTTAATTGATGAATTGGGGAACTGAGGAACTGACGAATGAGACCGAGACTGAAGATGGGATGGCATACGAAGCGAATAAACATAAAGTATTTTGCTTAGTTCTCTGAATCCGGGAAATCTAACTATTTTTTATAGGAGTTCATTTCCCCTCAATATGACAATTGTCTTCAAAATTGTTCAGCTTAATTGGTAATTTGGAGAAAACATAACCATGAAAAAGAAATCAGGTTTTCGAAGTCTTTCTTTATTTTTTGGAAAAATCACAATCACTAGCCTTGGACTTTTTTCTTGTAGCAGTACAGGTGAAAATTCGATTTTCCCTAAATCCGGAAAAAGGCAAATCAGCTTTCAGGCGGTCAAAAGCAACGCATGGCCATTGCCAGAGCACTAACCAATGATCCTGTTTTGATTATGGGTGATGAACCCACCGGAAATCTGGATAAGAAAAATGCGGATATCGTATTCGATATTTTTAAAGAATTAACTACAGAATTCCACCAAAGGATTCTTATTGTCACCCACGACCCTGAGTTTGCCGCTGGCACAGATCGAATTATTGAGATGGAGGACGGAAAAGTGATTAGTCAGTAAAGTCTGTTTCCCATTTTGTTCTACCAATGTGATTCACTTTAGGATAAAGTTTCTGAAATCTCAAGCAGAAAAGAAAGCCTCAACAATTATGGCGATAAAATCATTTTTCACGCTCATTT
>JBDNIP010000565.1:0-5161 GCA_041688245.1 Algoriphagus sp. | reverse complement strand
AATATTTCAATGCCTTTCTGAAAACTACCCCCTTTTTGACCATCAGGGGTACATCACGTAGTTAGGTACGGGGAAATTTCCAAATACTCATTTCTAAGCCGATTGATTTCCGAGGCCGAAATTTTGTCGGACGCCATTAATTAATTATAAAAGTCTGTCATGTTTTAATCACAGTTATGTAATTAACTTAACAAAAGAGTCTAATCATCCGTGTTAGATTAAGAAAGTTAAAATTAACCAATAAAAAAATGATCGTAACCACCACAAACAATTTAGAAGGATATCGAGTCGACGACTATTTAGGCATAGTATCGGGCGAAACAATTATCGGAGCAATTATATTTAAGGACTTTTTTGCGAGTATCACTGACATAGTTGGCGGTAGATCCTCGTCCTATGAGCGTGTGCTTCGGGAAGCAAAATCCACTTCAATGTCAGAAATGGAGATGCACGCAAAGTCTTTTGGAGCCAATGCAATTATTGGAATAGACTTAGATTATGAGACAATTCGAGATGGCATGCTTATGGTCACTGCTAGTGGCACAGCAGTTAAAATCACAAAATTATAAATCCAAAAAGCCCTGAATTTCAGGGCTTTTTCAGTAATCCCAAAACTTTTAACGAACTCGTATTATTACAATACTGATCAGTTACAATCGCCATAGGGGCAGATTTGCACATATCCATGCACTTAGTTTTGATCAGTTTACACTGCCCCTTTCAAAGGCACTTGATTGATCACATCTTTCAATTCTTTACAAAGGTTTTTAGCTCCCGATTTTTTACAGTCAGACCCAGTACATACAAAAATCAATTGTCTTTTTATCTGCATCACATTCCTGAAACACTTTGCATCATTAACCCACAGATGTAAGCCCCATAAGTCCCTACAGCGTATCCCAGCACCGCAAGTAGCACTCCTACAGGTGCCAAAGAAGAGTCAAAAGCAGAAGCTACAATCGGAGCAGAGGCTGCACCTCCGACGTTGGCCTGAGACCCAACAGCTACATAGAAGAACGGTGCTTTGATAATAAAGGCCACAATCAGCATAACCAGAATGTGTACGATCATCCAGACAATCCCTACCAAGAATAAAACAGGACTATCGAATACTGCACCCAAATCCATTTGCATCCCAATAGTTGCTACCAATACATAGAGGAGCACGCCACCTAACCTGGATGCACCAGCTCCTTCCAAATTACGAACTCTGGTAAACGATAGTGCCAATCCAATGGTAGTAGCAATCACGACAATCCAGAAAAACGAAGAATTAAGGGAGTATTGTTCAAGCTCAGGATAATTAACATCAATATAGGGAGCAAGGATGTCTGCCATAAAAGTTGCCAATCCAGTGACTCCAAAGCCTACACCAAGAATAATCATAGTATCAGAAAGCGTTGGGATTTTCATAATTCCCTTTCTAAAATCAGCGATTTTGTCTCTCAATTCATAAATTGCTGAACTATCAGCATTGAAAAGTCGATCAATTTTTTCGGGTTTTGCTGCCCAATAAAGTAAGACTGCCGTCCAAAGGTTTGCAACTAATACATCCACAGCAATCATTTGACTGAATAAGGCAGAGCTAGGCTCAAAAACTTTGAGCATGGCGGTTTGATTAGCCCCACCTCCAATCCATGAGCCCGCTACAGTAGACAAACCTCTCCATACTTCGTCAGGTCCATTTCCTCCCAAAAGTTCCGGATAGAAATAGCCGACTGTAAACAAGGCCACAGGTCCTCCTATCATGATCCCAAATGACCCTGCTAAAAACATGGTCAGCGCTTTAGGACCAAGCTTCAAAATTGCTTTGATATCAATAGTAATCGTAAATAAAACCAAAGAGGCCGGTAGCAGGTACCGGCTGGCTACGCCATAAAGTTTAGAGGTATCACCAGAAATCCATCCAAAAGAATTAAATAAAGCTGGGATGAAGTAGCAAAGCAACACGGTAGGAACAACCGAGTAAAATTTCTTCCAAAAGGGAAAATTACTTGCTGAGGTTAAAAAAATCAAGGCCAATGTGGCCATCAGCAAACCAAAAACTACCGCATCATTTGTGAGTAAGGGACTTTCTTCCATAGACTTTTAAAGGTTCATGCAACATTACCAACAAAAGGCCAATTTCCCCAAAAAAACTAATTTCTTCCATTTTCAAGAACTTGAATAAATTCTTCCAAAATCATTGCAGTAGCTCCCCATACTACTTCATTCGATATATCAAAATATGGGGTATTCAATTTGAACTGCCCTCCTATTTCTAGTATTTTTTGTTTTCTTATCTCAAGATTCAGTAGCTGTTTGAGAGGAGTTTCAATAATCCGATCGACCTCTTTAATTTCTGGTACAAAATCTGGTTTTCGTTCAGTGTATCCAATAATGGGGCTGACTAAAAAATTACTCGCTGGAATGAACAAGTCAGAAATCTGACCAAGAAGCCTGACATCCTTCGGTAAAACACCTACTTCTTCCCAAGCTTCTCTTACGGCGGTATGTGAAATATCCTTATCCTCGAGCTCCATCTTTCCCCCCGGAAAAGCAATCTGTCCACTATGAACCCCAGCATATACAGGCCGCTTGATCAATGGAAAAAAAGCTTCATCTGCATCAGGGTAAATAAGAATTAGAACGGCCCCCCTTTTAGGACTTTCAGAAAAATTGAAGTTGAATCTCCTCGGATCAATGGGAAGTGGAGACATATTTTTCTGCGCAGGCTGACCAGGGAGTGGTTTTTTGAGTCCATTCGTTAGAAAAATAATCGCTTGCTCAAAATCCATTTTAATCGAGGACTACTTGCTTAATCTTCTGATTAAGATAAGAATTCTGATCGTAGAATGTTACAGTTGTAGAAAGATTGAATTGCCAAATGCGATATTTATTTACATCTATAAACCATGCCATTGGACGAAATCCTGACTCTTCTTGAAAATATCCCAAAACCACAAATTCATTTTCACTGATCCACTTTCCTTCTTCAAACATGCCAGACGGCCCCATAAACAGTAATCGCTCTTTCATCCCATCTGCTCGATACCAAATAACCTCGGAATCTGGATTCAAAAAAGGAGTATCTATTGCGTCCTGGGCTTCTATTTTGTAACTATAAATATCGATTGTACCATTAGAGGCCGGATGAACGAATTGATATGGAAAAAGAGGATCATTTTCGAGAATCGGATTTTTTTCCGGCATTTCTTGAGAATCAATCGAATCTGTCAGAACCATTTTGAAATTAGACGCATCAAAAGATCCGATCACGTTACTCCAATGCTTATACCAATCTTTTTTTTGATTTAGGACTAAGTCCAGCTGCGTCATCATCCCCAACTCAACCTCTCCATCGGCTTTCAAACTTACATTAACATCGGCTTCATCCGAACTATTTGAATTACAGCCTATTCCAATCGATAGAACCAAGATCACCAAGAGAAATAAACTAAAATTCAATTTAAAAACTTTCATATTCATCAAATTATATATAGCTGCAACTGCACCAGTAAAAGTCAAAAGTATCTCAATATATGGTAAACAATAGCATTACCGGTACTTCTTCTGGTAGCTATCCAAAACTATAGGCCTGCCCGCCGTGGCGGGCCTGCCTCGCCGTGGCGGGTGTTGCTGCCAGTTAAGCAAAGAAAATTAGGTTACTGGCATAATTTGCGGATAATCACAATTGAGTAAATGAGCTAGCATTAAAAATCAAAAAAGGCCTGGATATAATCCTGGCCTTTTCCTGCTCTCAAACCTATTAAACCTATTGTAGATATTTTGCTATTAATACAATTGAAAAGTATAAAATGTTTTCATATCCTCCAAACAATCGATTGCGAAAGATTTTCAAAATTTTAAATCTGAGTTGATTTTAGCTTTAAACTATAGTTATAGCCAAAGATTTTATTTTTAAAAATCCCTATTTTTGATCGCCTGATTTAATTTCCCATTATTTACAACATGTATATCCGCAACTGCACCAGTAAGAATCAAAAAGCAGCTTACTATATGGTACACACCAGCATTACTGGTACTTCTTCCAATGGCTATCGGAACGTCAGCGGCCCGCCACGGCGAGGCAGGCCCGCCAGTTGAGCAAAGAAAATTAGGTTAGTGGCATAATTGCGGATAATCATGACTTACAATTTCAATCCCTTCTCATGCTTCAAACTTTAGGGATCTCTTTGGCAGAAAAAATACTATAAGGTTTCAAAACTTCCATGTACTTATTCGATTCTTACAGCAAGCTGGCTCCTGTTTACTTCAAAAAAAGAAACTGGCTAGCTAACTACCCAGATCAATCATCAGCAACCACTCCGACTTTATACAGATCTATTAGTACCATTATCAGAAGAGTGCGAAGAAATCCTGAAGCACCACGCCGCTGAACCCTCAAGTTGGGTATATGTAAATAATCATTATTCCAGATTGATTATGGAGATGTACAACATAGAGCTGGCAGAAAATTTTTTCAACTCCATAATTCGGGAAATTATTCCTAAAACAATCGTCAATAAGGAATCTATGTTTGTAGTGGAAGGCTTCGATTCCATAGAAATCACAGAAAAAAGTGCGCTTATTCGGACCTATCCAGCTTACTGGGGACTTGAAGAAATCATTCGACAGGTGTGTTGACTGATTATGATTTCGGGACTCCATACATGAACCTAGCGCAAGATGTCAGTTTCCTGGTGAACGGTATCGAAGAAGTAATTTTAAGCCGACACAAAATAGGTCATCATGTGACCACACAATTATTGAAGCCTGTTTTCTATCGCAATAAAGCTGCTTACTTAATCGGCAGGACTTTTTTAGGGCATAAGTGGATGCCGTTTATTATCCCAATCATGCATGGACCGAAGGGTGTTTTTGTGGACACTTTGATTTTTGACCCACTCATCATGAGTAACATTTTCAGCTTCACTCGGTCCTACTTTATGGTCGAGGCAAAAATCCCATCTCAGATCGTTGCATTCTTAAGTTCCATAATTCCTCATAAAAAAATTCACGAATCATACAATGCCATCGGATTCAATAAGCATGGAAAAACACTCCTATACCACGATTTCTTACTTCATTCAAATAATTCAGATGATCAATTCTTAATCGCTCCCGGCATAAAAGGTATGGTGATGACCGTATTTACATTGCCTTCCTTAAATGTCGTCTT
>JBDNIP010000564.1:0-4648 GCA_041688245.1 Algoriphagus sp. | reverse complement strand
TTACAGGCTCCGCCATGGGAAAGGAATGTTCCTTTTACAATAGAAGCAGCTCCTATATTAATCGCACCTGTGGTAACTCCTGCTCCGCCTATCCAAAAAATATTACAACGATGCGCTCCATTTTTCAAAATTGTTTTTGATAGTGCACCTACATTAAATGCTCCGGCAAACTTAAAAACAAATATGGCATTGGGATCATTTTGAGCGTCTAAAACAATAGTTCCCCCTAAAGATCCAGCACCGTTTACGAAATAAACGCCAGGAGTTATGGTTTCTCCCCCTGCAGCGACACTTCCAAAAGCTGGCGGATGATCAGTTACAGTATTCGGTAGCGCCATAAGTGCAATGTATGCGGCATCTAAATCTAATTTAGCCTGTATAGTAAGCGGATCTGTAGGCCCATGCTCAGTTCCAATATGAACTCCATTTGTATAACCACTCATAGCTCCTCCACCTGAACCAACTTTACCATTAATTCCAGAGATTCCTGTATTTGCTACAGCACCTAAACTAGTAAAAAGTGCAAATTGTGAAGCAACTCCTAAAACATCAACAGTAGGAGAAGGACTACAGGCTGCTTCGCAAAATATTGGAATGGTGCTAACACACGGAGGAGGACTTGCAACAGAATTAACTCCAACAGTTATTGCTCCATCCATGGTTAACATTCTTCCTTCAAGAGTAACATCTACGCCAAGGCCAACAGCTCCAACTTTTGAAAATAAAGTTCCTTTTATAGTAGCATTTGCTGCAACAGAAATAGCTCCATTAGCAATGTAAAAAACATTACAAGACCGCGTGCCATTAGTTAAAGTAACCACTGCACCCGCCCCAACTGTCAGTGCTCCGTTAGTTTTTATTATAAAAAATGCATTAGGATCGCCTCCGCCATCAAGCGTGAGAGTAGCTCCTAAAGATCCAGCACCATCTGTGGAATAAACCCCAGGGGTAAGCGTACCGGAAAACTCGGGGCCAGCGACCGGATAGTCAACAAACTTGTCGTTAAGATGAATATATAACCTAAGTATATCTTTTTTAGCCTGATCAGTTTCCGCATTAGCGTTGTAAATGTTACCAGTAAAGGATGGAGAAACCAACCCACTAACTGCTCCAACATGTGTACCAACATCACCATTAATGCTAGCGTTAGCTCCGTTTCCAACTCCCCCAGCTCCTGTAAAAGCTTCAAAAGAGGTAAGTATTCCTAAATTAATTGGTTGCTGACCAAAGCTTAGATTCCAACATAGAAATAAAGCAATAGTCATTGCACTAAACAGTATTTTTTTGTTCATAATAAATAAATTAATAGAGTGAACTGCTTAGCCTCACATCAGATTTTGGATTTGGATTTTTCCTGATTAAGTGATTTGTCTAATTAAGTCATAGTAAACTATTTACTTAGTTATATATCGATCGATTTGATAAGAAATTCACCGGGGTAGCGATCAATACATTTTTACTTACCCAGTAATAAATGGTACTTGACCAAGCTTTTACCTCATGAATCGTATGTTGAATGGAATTAAAATTCAACTACAACGCACCGGAAATCTGGGTAACGGTACGATCTCTACCTTGCCCATTTACTTGCACTTACCATATGACTTTATCTCCTATGAATTGGTTTCCACTAGATCTCATTACGGCTTTCCAAATCGCGATCAGGAAACTTAGCGCGTCCACGTGAGTTAGATTAAATAATATTCTGATACAAAAGAGTGCATATGGCTTTTGATAATGTCTGTACGGATGTATAGGGCATTTAAAAGCCCAAATTTGATTTTATTTAACCGAGTGTTAAAAATCGCACTTTTGGTATCAATGAATTCGATCTTTTCAGGACCTGAACACCACTTTTTATAAATCAAAATATTTCATCAGTTTTTGCGGTTCAATTTCTTTAACCACTAAACATGTAATATTTTACTTCTTAATTCTGTTTCCAAAATTAAATGAAAAAAAATGAATAACAAATACAATTAATTGTATTTTGAAAAAATATTTGAACTAATCAATCAAGCCTAACTAATATTTATCTAACTCAGCGTAGGAAAAAATGGTCCTTGTGCATGATCTAACCTAGTAGTATTATATGCACTTCGATAAAATCCTATCCTATATGACTAAATTGATAAGTAATTTAGTCATCTGAGTACGGTGGCTTGTACACTTTGCACTCAACATTTACGACTTTGGTTTCTTTTGATGTTGGTGCCTCAAATATCTGGTGCAGCAATTTTATGGAGAAATCTGTGATCTTATTCGTGTAAATACGTTTTACCTTTATTATTAAGTTCTGTTCCTAATTACGTAGATAACTGGACTGATTGTAAGGCTCAAACCAAGAATAAATAGTACAAAAATCAATTAAGAGTATCTGATTCTCCTCTACTGGTCGCAAGTCGCTCACTTATCAATAAGAAGCCTTTATTATTGATGATTGGGGATCGATTGGACTACCTTAACCCGAATGTTACCGCAAATATGGTCTGATCACTAGTCATGTATATAAATGGTAATCAGACTGAACAAACTATCACTTATTTCCCTGATACTATTACTACTGTTACTCCCGATCAAACTGTATGCGGTAATACAATCGCCACTCTTGCTGTACTGGGAGGTACATCTTGTCTCTAGAGTAATGGTAAGACTGCTCCTTCAAATTTAGTAACCCCACTAGTTTCAACTAACACGGCTGTAAATTCAGTCTATATAAGTAGTGTTCTGAAGAATTATTGTCAACCGTAGAAATGGCAAACATGCCAGCTTTGCGCTTTGTGGAAGATACGGACTACAAAGCTGTTTTAGTTTTCCTTACAGTTGGGATAGGCCAAAAAGACTTTATTCTCCGCATCAAGTACTCAGCGCAGAATGGAATACTTCTTGGTATTAGATATCCAAAAGTTGTAGTGGACTCTTCACTTCAGACATTGGAGTTTACAATGGTGGAAGAGGGTCCAGCTGATATAAATATCACCCATGTTAAAATCTATTCAATCGTTATATCAGATTTGATAAATGGTATCGGTTGGACTACCCAAGTTTAGATGTTTAGTGGTCGCTGTTTTGCTAGCTATCTCCTCGATGACTGTCGTCTAATGACTATCGATTTTTTGGATATAGCCATTTTTTTAATAATATCTTGCTTAGTAATGACGGGCTAAGTATAGGTGAAAATTTTATGATTACTACTAAAGTCAGTAACACTTTGGATTACCTATCAGGGAACTTCGATAGCTATATTTTCAACGATCAGCCCTTTATCAAAATAGATGTAATAGCGTCTATAGCTGCTCAATCTTTTACAGAATATTAATTTGATTATGTATTCACTAGTCTGGGATTCTATAAAGTAAAAGTAGTACTTGATCCTATAGAAGTCTTACTTGAGAAAAATCAATTAAATAGTATGAGTATTCGCTTGTTGCATGGTCAGGAAAGAAGCCAAATCTTGATTCTCATTCGGATCAAATTCCCCCTTTCCCAAAGGGGGTAAGATCCTATCCCGAGTATCGGGAGGAATTTTAGGAGGTAAATCAGTATTAAATTTGGTGAGTTGCAGGATTGTGGGCACTTATTTTAAATAATGTGATTATCTGTAATTATGCCGCTGACCCAATTTTCTTTGCCCAATGGGTAGGAAAACCCATAATGGCCGGCAGGCCCGCCAAGGCGAGGCAGGTCGGTAACGTTCCGATGGCGATCGGAACAAGTACCGATAATGCTAGTATTTACCATACATTAAACTGCTTCTTGATTTTTACTGATGCAATTGCGGATAGGTATCAAATAATTTTATGATACGAATCAAGGATTGAAATATAGGGCAAATAAAGGCTGTGGTAATTTTACCAAAAACATGCACAAGCAATCCTTTTGTAGCACGCGCTTTAATAGCTCTTTGAATGTTAGTTTTTACAATTAGCCAGTTGGACAGCGATTCGATTAGTTGCCTGAAGGTAGAAACAGCTTTAGAGAACAGGTCATCCATAGCTTTATTTCGTTGTTTGATTACCTCAGACTGCCCTTTCAGGGCTTTGATAGGTGTAAGCATGGAAGAATTGGAATTTATAGCTAGGTCTTCAAAGAACTTGGAATCAATATAGATTTTTCGGACGTAGGTGTAAGGATGATTCCCTTAGGGAATGGCATTTTATTGGGCATAGAAAAGGCCAAAGTATGTAATTTAAGCTCATAACAGTATAGGGATTTGGTAGTGTAATATCCTTTGTTGGTAATTTCTATAGCTACCTTTCCTTTTACCAGAACAAGTTATAATTGGGAAATAATCCGCTAGACTTATATCCACAGTATATTCCCATAGCAGATAAGTGTCAAGGAAATGAACAGCCACTGCCTTGAAACCTTCACTAAGACAGTTTTCCTCGCCCATTGTTGAAAGCTTGGTAGGAAGAGAGGGCAGGAAACCATGAGCGCAGGTACTAATCTGTAAAATCATAAATCTGCTTGACGCCGAAACATTGTTCCTGATGAATGACAAAGCGGTACACTGTGATGATTTCTTGGTCTGTAAGTTTCGCTTCACCGGTATTGGTGTACCTTAGAGAAAAATATTTAAGCTCTCAGTCATAAAACTTGCAGATATATATGTGAATAGTGATTAGTTTCATCACTTTTTCCTTGG
>JBDNIP010000072.1:0-2302 GCA_041688245.1 Algoriphagus sp. | reverse complement strand
TGATCTTCACCACTGCTTTCGATGCCTATGCGGTAAAAGCTTTTGATGCGATGGCAATTGATTACCTTCTCAAGCCGTTTTCGATGAGCCGCTTTTCTCAGGCAATTGATAAGTTCTTACAGCAATTTTCGGATGAAAAAAATAGAACCAAATCAGAAGAGTTTAGCGGATTGGCAGAAAAGCGAGATCGATTAGTCGTTCGAGTTAAAAATGAGATTAAAATAATACCGACTGCTCAAGTAGTCTATTTTGAAGCGGAAGACGATTACGTCGCTATTCACACCCAATCGGGAAAGTATCTGAAAAAGATGACAATGAAAGTACTTGAGAAAGCTGTTGATCCAATGAGTTTTGTCCGGGTTCATCGCTCCTTCATCCTAAATGTGAATCAAATAGCGAAAATCGAGTCCTACGAACGAGAGAATTATCTCGTCAAACTACTAGCTGGTGGACAAGTGCCAGTAAGTAAATCAGGCTACTCCAGACTCCGTCAAGTTCTGGGACTGTAGCTGGATTAATTATTAACTAAAGGATAAATTAGGTTTCGCTTGTGGGGGATTGAGATTAATTAAAGTCTGGTTCTGTAAGTCATCCATTTCGTAAGTTCTGACAGTTGTTCATATTTCTAAGTAGTTTAAAACCAAAAAACCTCGAGGGATCGAGGTTTTTTGGTTTTAATATTCGTCTTCGTTGAAGAAGAAATCATCTTTGGTGGGATAATCCGGCCAAATCTCTTCGATGGTCTCGTAAGGTTCACCATCATCTTCTAATTCTTGAAGATTTTCAACAACTTCCATAGGGGCGCCAGAGCGGATGCCATAGTCAATTAATTCATCCTTAGTGGCTGGCCAAGGGGCATCTTCTAGATAGGAAGCTAATTCAAGTGTCCAGTACATATGTGTGTATTTTAATAGTTTTCGTTGTTAAAGGGTGCAAAAATATCTTTTTTTTTAAATAATTGTGCATGTACTTCTCTAATTAAAAGAAAGTTGCTTCAAAATGTAATTTTTTACATCCACTTTTCGCTTCACACTAAATAGTTTTTTCTTCATCATTATATCGAAATCAGCCGATTGAACACGAAAATTATCTGAATTTGACTGTGCCGCTTCCAGTTCTGCCTGATCTCGGTGCAGAAGATCTTTTACCAAAGCAATTTTGATTTGAGCTTGCTCTGCTGCATTTTTTTGATCCCAGTCTTCATATTTACCTTGGACCAGTTTTTCCAAAAATGCTTTTTCAAAGACAATATCAGAGAAAAACTGAAAAGAACGAACGATCAAATTTGCTTCCTTTGGCTTACGTTGCGGGAGCTTTCGCCATTCTTCCTGAATCGCTTTTGCCCGACTGATCAACTCAAAGGAATAGGGCTTTCCTGCCAGCACTTTGATCTCTTCGGTAAGTTCTTCCACCTTTTTCATCAACTCTCGAGGATGCATGGTAGGACCGGGATTTAGAGTGCGCTTATATTTGGAGAAGATTCGATTATTTAACTTTGAAAATTCATCCCAAAGTGGTTGTCGCTTTTCTGCAGGAACTTTACCCGCTTCCTTCCACTGCCTTTGAATCTTTTTAGAGATTTCAAAGCCCATCTTCACATCGATCAAGTCGTGCGCTTCTTGGGCTTGTTCCACTAGGAATTCATAGACTTTTATGTTTTCATCAGCTTGCAGTGCCAGCCCTTCAAAGAATTGCCTTCGATTTTCAAAAAAGTGCTGCACCGAAATTTCAAATTCTTCTTCTACCTGTTCTTGCAGCTCCTTTGCCACCGGGCCGGTTTTGATCCAGCGAAGTTTAAGTTCTTTAAATGCCTCTGTGGTTTCTTTCCAGTCGGTCTCTTCTTTTATCTCTTCGGCTTCAAGGATTAATCCACGTTTTATCGCCAGGTTTTTTTCGCGATTACCTTGGATGATTTCATTTAGAAAAGCTTCCCGTGTATTCAGTTCCTCTATCAAAGGAACGAAGTCTCCCAATGCATCAGCTTGATTTAAAGATTCTCTCAAGTGAATCAATTTCATCAGAAAAGATCCCTTGTTTTCATTTTCTTGGATATCAGATTTTAGTTTTTCAACTTTCTCAATGAGTTGCTCAAACCGAGCCTCAAAGTAGCTTAATGTGGAGGCCTCATTTTCTTTTACTTCTCCAATCTGCCGATCCATCTGTCCTAAAAATCCCTTCAAAAAAACTTTATTTTCTTTTATGTATCCATAAGGATGATCCATAGCGCTACAATTGGGTTTAAGTGGTCGTTTTCAAGTTCCCGCAAATTAATTAATTCAAATGCACTTATCCTAAGAAAGGG
>JBDNIP010000563.1:0-1619 GCA_041688245.1 Algoriphagus sp. | reverse complement strand
CGCTAAAAACCTTATATTTTTGGTTTGCAAAACTTAAATAATATCTCGCATTTAACGCTGACAAAAAGGTGCAAAATTTTCCTTTTAAGGAAAGGGAGTTTTGAAATTCCGAGATTGCCAGTTTTCTTGGTAGGTATAAATTGACTTTAGGCGAGGATTGAAACAGGAATTCTGATAGCTTACTAAGAAATGCTGACCCGACTCATCGAAAAGCTGCTTGCAGATATAAGTAGAAAAACAAGGACGAGGCTTTTATTCCACAAATACAGGATAATATTACCTAGTTGTTAAAAAAAGACTACAGTCTTGAACATACAAAAGGGCATGCGATCCGAAACAAAATTCCATACGTCTCGGTAGCGCAGGTATACCAGTTCGTTTGGCAGGATAAAAGGATGGTGGGATGCTCAAGAATAGTTAAGGAAATGAGGTAAGGAATACTGGAAATGGGGTAATAAGAAGGCTGAAAGCTAGCAAATCTCCAACAGAACCTACATAGGGCAGAGGCTGGGTTAGTTGACTAAAAGAATAGAATTTATGATATCGAAATCGATCTGATCATCGGGAAAGGTCATAATGGAGCCCTGCTTACCGTAAACCACATCGCTATAGGAATACTTAGGATGTGAGCTAAATAAAGGGAAAAGAGGCCAGGGACATAGCAAAAAAAGCTGTTTAGCCGTCGGAAAATTCACCATCTTTCATGCCTACCACAAACACCGATAATGGTAAGGAATTCGTAAACCACGAATTGATCGCTCAGTGGTTGGGTAAATATTTTTACTTTTCAAGGCCTTATAATGGCTAAGGAAGGGATACCAACGAAAATTTGAATGGACTTGTCAGACAGTATTTTTCGAAAGGCACTAATTTTGACACTGTGAATTATTAAGCTGTCAAAAGGGCGAAAAATGTATTGAATAACAGACCTAGAAAGGGGTACGGTTTTAAATCACTTGATGAGATTTTTGTAGTAGCCGTCAACAATGGGGGAAAAGTTGCATTTACATCCTGAATCCACCTTGTGAATTCAAACATGAATTTGATCGTCCCAATAAAGCGGAATTTCAAAAAGAAACTTTTCCAACATAAGATTGGTCTGGATGAAATATAGCACTTGATCTGGTATAGTACCAAGGCCGATTAATTCAAAGGATTTTTTCAATTCAAACTTATTAATTATTTCACATATGTTCATTAAATGTTTACTGTTGGGCGTAATGAGTATGCTACTCTTTTCAAAAGCTGCCTACAGTCAGGAAGACGTCGCCATACCTCAAGGAACATTGACTTTGGATCAGGTGGTGGAATATGCGCTATTTCGGAGTCCGATCATCAGGCAAGCACAGATTGATCAGGAGATCGGAGAGCGTGATATCAGATCAAACTTAGCGGAATGGTACCCTCAGATAACCGCTTCAGCTGCGGGAGATTATAACATTAAACTCCTGCAACAGATCATTAGCGATGAGTTGATTACTTTTGGTCAGAAATACAATTCGAATGTTTTGCTCCAGGCAAATCAGACCATAATCAATAGAGATCAGCTTTTTGCTTCGAAATCCTCAAAATATTACCGTCAGCAACTTCAGCAGGTCATAACCAATGCCCGGATTAAT
>JBDNIP010000562.1:0-8639 GCA_041688245.1 Algoriphagus sp. | reverse complement strand
TCTACTGGGTAGTTGCTTTAAAAATATTTGGAGGAAATTTTCTTTCCGTTTGGCATGACCATTTTGGTCTAAGTGATCGGTTGGATAGTTATCCTCGAAAGGATATGATCGTGTTGTCCAAATGGATAGACCGTATAGTGACGGTAAATCAAAAGTTAGAAGATTATTGGAAAGGCTTGATTTCTTACAAAGCATCTTCTATTCAGACTATCGGCAATTTCCCTTTTCTCTCTTTAGTCCCAGTGAATAAATTTCCCACTTTCACTTTTTTGAATTTAGCCAACTTTCGCCCCCAAAAAGATCAACTTAATTTATTGAAAGCAATTGAAATTCTTTCCCGAAAAGGGCTTGACTTTCAAGTTCTTTTGGTGGGGGAATATGTAGATCAATCCTGGAAAGCGCAAGTTGAACATGAAATTCAATCTAGGAAGCTCGAAAATTGGGTTAATTTGATGGGTCCTTCACTAGAAGTATCCAAGCTGCTCGGGCAGGTTCATGCTGGTATCCTCAGTTCGGAGTCCGAGGGCTTGCCAGTTGCTTTATTGGAATATGGCTTAGCCGGGTTGCCTGTGATCTGCACGGCAGTAGGTGATTGCACTAAGGTAATATCAAGCAGGGAATTAGGATGGATTGTGCCTCCTAAAAATGCTGAATCGCTGGCAGTTGCTATGGAGGAATTAATGAAGGATCAAATTAGTGCGAATCAAATTGGAATAAGGCTTCGGGAAAAAGTCGAAAAGGACTTTGGGAAACAGGCCTTTTTATCCTCTTATTTCAGTCTGTTGAAAATGGCACGAAATTGATTTCAGAGAATAAGGCCATCACTCTTTTTAAAAGGAGTACGAATACCAAAAATTTTATTCCGGAAATTGATGGGCTGAGGTTTATTGCGATTATTACTGTGGTGATATTTCACTTTCACTTTCTCCTTTTGAAAGAAATTGGAGGACAAGTCTCTATGGATATCCATGAGCTTGGAATCACTTCATTAGGATGGTGGCTTGTGCGAATGGATCTAGGAGTAAAAGTTTTTTTTGGGATAAGTGGATTTATCCTGAGTATTCCCTTTTTAAAGTCGCACTGGTTTAATGGCCGTCAAGTTAATTTGAAGGAATATTTTATTCGCCGCTTAACTAGGCTTGAGCCACCGTTTATCGTTGCCATTACAGGATTTCTAATTGTCCATTGGATAGTTTTGGGGGAGAATTTACCTACGTTAATTCCTCATTTTGCCGCTACTGTGCTTTATGTTCACACCCTGATTTACAATGCTTATTCCACCATCCTTCCGGTGACTTGGAGCCTTGAGACGGAAGTTCAATTTTACATTGCTATTCCATTCTTGGCCATGATAGCTTTAAGTTTTAAAAACAAAAAAATCAGTTTGGGAATAGGTGTTTTACTTCTTTTTGCATCTATTTTATTCAGAGGTTACCTTCTCAGAGAGGGGGTTTATGGAATGATGGCTTCATTACCTGGATTTTTAAGTTATTTCTTAGTAGGGATCTTTTTTGCCTATTTATACCTTACCAATGAAAAATGGCTGAGGCGCAAAACCTTATGGTGGGATTTCATTGGCCTATTTGCATTTGTTGGAATGTTTTGGTTTTATAAACCTCAGGCGGACTTTATAAAACAATTATTCTTTAATCTCTCCATTTTTATCCTTTTCTGCAGTGCCTTCAAAGGAGTTTGGATCAATGCCTTTTTGATTTCTCCTGTAATTTATCTTATCGGAGGGATGTGCTATACCATATATCTCCTTCATTTGCCATTATTTGGCTTGTTTGTAAGGTTTTCAGGCAACTTCATTTTAGCCGATAGTTATTTTGCAAATTTGTGCCTACAGTTTGGATTTGGTTTTATACTATTGATGGTTATCTCTGCCTTGTTTTTTTTAGCGATTGAGAAGCCTTGCATGCATAAAAATTGGCATCACAATTTGGGACGAAAGCTTGGACTAGTTCGACAAGCCAAGCTTTAATTTAGTAAGTTAAAATGAATGTAATTAAAGAGAAAAACACTTGATCAAGTTATTACTCACCTCGAAATCAATGGTCTTTTGGATAATTATCCATGCCATGCTTGGTTTTGTTTCTCTGATCAGTCCACTTCCATTGATTGCTTGGTTTTACTTTTCTCTTTTATCCTCATTTTTTGTGGTTTTGAGGCCTACTACCCCTGCTTCAGTCTACACAGCCTTCATGGTCTATATGATTTCTTTCGAACTCATTGCCAGAATGGCCCAAACCTCTCCCTATATACCCTATGAGATGGGTAAGTATTTGTTCTTTATCATATTAGTGATAGGGATCATAAAGTATAAAACAAGCTCCTGGCCACCATTTGTTATGGCTTTATGTCTTTTTCCAGCTGTCCTTTTCGACCGTTCAGGTCAAGTGAGCTTCCTGGACATGATCTTCAATTTCTTAGGTCCATTGAATGTCGCTTTGGCTATGCTTTTTTTCTATGGAAAACGAGTTTCCTTAAAGATGCTTTTGGAATCCTTTAAGCTACTACTCTATCCAATGGTAAGCGTTTTGGCGTATGTGCTAATCAAAGCTCCTGACCTAGCTGAGGTAGATTTCTCTCTTGGTGCCAATATGGTTACGAGTGGGGGATTTGGATCAAATCAAGTGTCGACGGGACTTGGATTAGCTGCATTTATTGTTTTTATTTTTTGGATCAATAGGTGGAAATTGACTGGCTACCGACTACTTGATTCTGGAATTTTAGTGATTTTCACACTTCAAGGTTTACTTACTTTCTCGCGTGGTGGAATGGTGACTGGGTTTCTTGGAATCTTCACGATATTATTTTTCTTAAGAACCGCCTCAAGCTTACAAATTAAAAGATTTGGATTAGTTCGAATAGGTAACTATCTAATTCCTGCATTAGTACTAATTATGGGCACATTCTTTATCGTGAACAGATTAACAGATGGGATGCTTTTACTTCGGTATCAAGGAGAGACGCAAGGCACGATGGCTGGTACCAAACAGAAATCACTCAATAGTATCACGTCGGGTAGGTTTGACATCCTCATGGGGGATATCGAACTTTGGTTGGATCATCCAGTTTTTGGTGTGGGAGTGGGGACATCGAGATATCTTCGGGAGCGAATGAATGGAGTAGTTGCTCACGTTGAACTTAGTCGTTTACTGGCAGAGCATGGTATATTGGGATTTATTTACTTTACTATTCTGATTTATTATGGGTTTAAGATTTTAAAGTCACATCCGAACCCTGCTGTGAGAGGATTATTAATAGCTCTTTTTGTGGTAGGTGTTTTTACCAGTTTCCATGCAGCTATGCGGACATTTGTGTCCCCTATGATGATAGGATTGAGTATGCTGACGATAACTGATGCAAGAGGGAAAAGAGTAGAAAAAAATAGCATTGTTGCAAAAAGGGAGATAAACCAAACACCAATAAAAATTTGACCTTATGAGGTCGAAATTCGCTTGAAAATCCTAGTTTTTTATCAATATTTTGGAACTCCAAAGGGAGGTTGGAGTACGAGATATTATGAGTTTACTCGTAGGTGGGTACAAGAAGGGCATCAAGTAAAAGTGGTGACCTCGCCGTATTATAAGTCGGATATAAAGGCAAAGGGTTTTATTTCTCGACAATGGGTCGAAGGTGTAGAACTGATTGTCATTGACTCCCCAGATTCCAATAAAGCTTCGTTTTTAAAACGTGCCTGGAACGCATTGCGATTTGCGATTGTATCCATTTATTTTGCTTTGACTGAGTCTCACGATATTGTATTGTCCAGTTCAGGCCCGATTACCACCGCACTACCGGGCTTAATTTCTAAATGGTTTCGAAAAAAGCCTTTCGTTTTTGAAGTACGAGACCTTTGGCCAAGAGGGGGAATAGAAATGGGTAAACTAGCTAATCCAGCAATTCGTAAGCCGGCATTGGCATTAGAGAAATTAATCTATCAATACGCAGACCTTGTAGTGGCCTGCTCTAGAGGAATGGAATCCGGAGTATTGGAGATTAATTCTAAAACGAACACAGTGGTTATTCCAAATTCCTCAGACCTCGAGTTATTCGGGGGTCAATCAGAATTGCCAAAGTTTCCTGATGGATTCAAGCCAAAACTGCCAGTTTTTTTATACGCTGGTTCTTTGGGAGAAATGGATGACTGTTCACAGATTATTGCAGGTATGAATCTCCTCCAAGACGAGGTCTCTATTTCTATGGTTTTTATTGGTGATGGGACAGAGCGCAATCTTTTGGAGGAAAAGGCTAAACTCTTGCCGTCAACTGTCAGCAGTTATTTTCTGGGTTTGATCCCAAAAACTGAGGTAGTTAAATGGTTCGGTATTGCACGCGCAAGTTTTGTAACCTTTCAAGATCTCCCAGTCCTGCATACCAAGTCGCCAAATAAAATGTTCGATTCATTTGCAGCAGCAGTGTCTATAATTCAATCTACCAAAGGTTGGATTAAGGACTTGGTTGAATCCGAAAATTGTGGGATCAATGTGGATCCTACCTCAGCTCAAAGCTTTGCTAATGCGATCCAACTATTAGCAGCTGATCAGGTTCTCGCGAAAAGCTTGGGAGAGTCATCGAAAAGACTGGCAGAAACTGACTTTAACAGAAATACATTATCGGAGCTTTATTTGAAAAAACTTAAAGAAATCAACGATTGAGAACTTTACTTACGGGTGCTTCAGGGTTTTTGGGGAATTATATCCGAAAAAATTTTGGAGATGATTTGATAACGCTGGGAAGAGGGGCAGACAATCAGATTCAAAATGACCTAGCTAATGAGGTGCCAAAATTGCAGCAATTTGACATGGTCATTCACAGTGCCGGTCTGGCACATCGAATTCCTAAAAATCCGGAAGAAGAACAGAAGTTTTACCAAGTCAATCTTGTTGGAACTCAGAATCTACTCAAAGGTCTTGACGCATGTGAATATCCTCCTAAAGCCATTGTTTTCATCAGTACCGTGGCTGTATATGGAATAGAAGAAGGTGAAATGATTTCAGAACTAACCACCCCAAAACCAGAAACGCCTTATGGCAAAAGCAAGCATGAAGCAGAGATTATTTTGCAAAATTGGTGCAATAATCATAAAGTCAATCTCGTGATCCTCAGATTACCATTGATCGCTGGAGGAGTCAATCCGCCAGGTAATCTTGGAGCGATGATCCAAGCAATTAAGCAAGGGTATTATTTTAGAGTGGGTAAGGGTCTAAGTAAGAAGTCCATGGTCTTAGCGACTGATGTAGCGAATCTGATTCCTAATATTTCAGATTTTAGTGGAGTATATAATCTTACTGATGGAAATCATCCGAGCTTGAGCGAATTGGATAGTTATATTTCAGAAAAACTTGGCAAGAAAGTTAAAAGTTTGCCTCTTGGGTTATTGAATTTTATTTGTAAAATAGGGGACTGCTGGTCATTTTTCCCAATCAATAGCTATAGACTTTCTAAGTTGAATACCTCCCTGACTTTTGATGATTCTAAGGCTAAAAAGACCCTTGGTTGGAGTCCCCATCCGGTTATTGGAAATCTAGATCTCTAAACTGATAAGTTTGAAAAAACCAAAAACAATACTTTTTCTAGGAGAGACCTACCGCGCAGACGCACAGTCTTGGATCCAGGGGATACAAGAAGTTTCTGGAATAACAATCGATACCCTAGAGGTAGCAGGTACCAAGACTAGGGTGGAGCGAATTCTAAAATTTTTGTCCTTTGGATGGAAAATTTTAACTATAAATTTTAATAAAAGCTATGATTTGGTACTTGCGGAGCGAGCTACCAGCTATGGATTTTTCTCACTTTTTGTAAAAGCTAAAAAAAGAATAGTTGCGCAACAGGGAATAACAGATGCTTGGCCAAAAACAGGTTTTTCCGGAGTCTACAAGCGATTTTTACAAAAGACAGTTTATCAGCGGGTTGATTTAATACATGCTTGGGGGCAAGTAATGGTTCCCGTCATGCTTGCTTCTGGAGCAAATCCTGAGAAAATTTTGATTCTCCCCAAAGGGATGGATCTGTCTCGGTATCAGTTTCGGTCCGGTGAAAACAAAGAGTCTAATCTGGCGATAGTGACTAGGTCGCTTACTGCTGTGTACCATCATGAAGATATCCTACAGGCAATCGCCTTATTACGGACTAAAGGATTGAAGATCCATCTTGTGATTGTAGGTGATGGGCCGAGGTTGGCGAGCCTAAAACAACTTTCAATAGATTTGGCGATTCCAGATCAGATTCAGTTTTTAGGAAGAATCCCAAATGCTGAATTGCCGAAGCTTCTTCAAAAAGCAAAGATTTATATCTCTGTACCCGAGACGGAAGGTGTATCTGCTTCTTTATTTGAGGCCTTGGCATCAGGATGTTTTCCTATAGTTACTGACTTGCCGGGCACAAGGGTTTTTATTGATTCGGAAAAAAACGGGCTTTTAGTGCCTGTGGGGAATCCTGATAAATTGGCCGAAGCCCTAATACAATTCATCGAGAATTCCGATCAGTTTGAATCAGCAATTTTAGAAAATCGTACTTTTATAGAAAGGGAAGTTGATTTGAAGAAAAACATGAAACTTATATGGGAGCGATACATCGAAACTTTCAATTCCTGATCCCTTGAGTTCATTTCATAAATGGTTGTTTTTTAGAGGAGCAAAAAAGCGTAATCCAAGTATTTTTAGGCACTTTGAAGCCTTGAAAACTAGTGAGAAACTAGCGCGGGGAGATCTTACTAAGCTCAACGAGCAGCGTCTCCAAGTACTTTGTGTATTTGCCTTTGAGCAAAGTGAATTTTATAAATCCAGATTTACCAAAGCTGGATTCAATCCAAAATCCAATTGGTCTTTAGAAGCTTTTAAAAAGATTCCAATTACTACAAAAAGGGATTTAATTGAGTCAAATAAGGAGATTCATACCCCAGCGAATAATTTCAAAAAAAGATTTTTTGTGGAGACATCCGGTACTTCAGGAGAGATTCTAACTTTTCATCGAGATGAATCATGGGATTCGTTTAATCGGGCAGCAATTTGGAGAGGCTATAGTTGGTTTGGGGTCAACCCTTGGGACAGGAAGCTTTATTTCTGGGGATATAATACAGCGCCTATCAAGCGACTGAAACTGAAGTTTATGGATTTCTTGGTCAACCGTTTTAGACTCTTCGATTACAATACCGAAAAGTTAAAAAAGCTAATCCCGAAGCTTGAAAATGTACAAATTATCGAAGGCTATAGCTCAATGATTTATGAACTGGCCAATCTGATTGAGGGACAAAATCTCAGGTTTGAAAATCTTAAGCTGGTTAAAGGAACTTCAGAAAAGGTATTTCCGCATTATCAGGACATTGCACAGAAAGTCTATAAAATGCCGATCGCAAATGAATATGGATCTACCGAATCAGGAATCATAGCTTTTGAGTGTCCCAAAGGAAGTATGCATATCAATATGGAGGGTGTATTTGTGGAGCAGGATTCGGAAGATGGAGGAATCTTGGTTACCAATCTGATGAGTTTTTCATTCCCTTCTATTCGATATAAACTTGGTGACCAAATTGTATTGGAAGATGAATCATTTCAGTGCTCCTGTGGAATACATTCACCAGTCATTCGAGAAGTAACTGGAAGAATTGGTAAAAAGATTTTTGGTGCTGGTCAGATTTATCCAAGTCTCACCCTTTATTATATTTTTAAAAACATCTATTTCAATCAGAATCGTACTATTGATTTTCAGGCACATCAGTTTGAAAAAGGAAAACTTCAAATTTGGGTCAAAGAGCCGGTTTCTAAAGATCTCTTAGCATTGATTCTCTCTGAGTCGGCAAAGTACTTTTCAGATATTGAACTGGAAATAATTGAAAATCATGATTTCAGACAGCTAGCCGGAAAGCTTAGAGATTTTGTATCACACCTTGACTAGAATTAATTAAGCCCCATGTGCGGAATTGCAGGAATACTATATAAATCAAATCAAAAAGTAAGTGCGCATACACTTGAACTAATGGGGCAAAGTATCGCTCATCGAGGACCTGATGCAGCCGGTATTTTTGCTTTTGAAAATATAGGCTTTGTTCATCGGAGACTTTCGATTTTGGACTTGACCTCCGCCGGCAATCAGCCATATATTTCGCCTTGCGAAAGATATGTGCTTGTATTCAATGGTGAGATTTTCAATTTTCAGGAATTCACAGCAGAGTTATCTTCTAAAGGCTACCAGTTCAAGTCTCATTCGGATACAGAGGTTTTGCTGTATTTGTTGATGGAATATGGATTGAAAGTACTGCATCGCCTCAATGGGTTTTTTGCATTTTCTTTTTGGGACAAAGAGTCTGGAGAATTGATTCTGGCTAGAGATCGATTTGGGGTGAAACCGATGTTTTATTCCAATGATTCAGAGAAGTTCACCTTTGGAAGCGAAATCAAAGCTTTAATTGCTGCAGGATCGACTAAGATTTTGAATACAAGCGCACTCAACGAGCTTTTTTTCTACCGCTATGTCTCGGGTGAAAACACCATGTATTCAGGAATCAAGCGATTACTTCCCGGACATTGGATGAGAATTTCCCAATCCGGAAAAATTCTCGAAACCAATCGTTGGTTTTCTTTAAAAGATGCAGCATTGGCTCAAGAAAAGATTTCTGATCCTCTGGCTTGGTT
>JBDNIP010000561.1:0-8360 GCA_041688245.1 Algoriphagus sp. | reverse complement strand
TTATTCCTGGAAATGGTGTATTACTTCAGCGTGAACTGGGTATGGGGACGATAGGCGCACTAGATATTAGAAATGCATGTTCAGGATTTATTTATGGATTATCCATTGCTGATCAGTTTATCAAAACTGGAGTGTATAAGAATGTGTTAGTAGTCGGCGCCGAAATCCAGTCTTCTGCCTTAGATCTTAGCAATGCAGGAAGATCCAGTTCCATAATCTTTGCGGATGGAGCAGGTGCCGCTGTAGTTGGAGCTGTCGAAACCGACCAACCTGGAATATTATCAACCCATCTTCATGCTCAGGGTGAATATGCCGAAGAACTCTATTGCAAAGATCCAGGAAGTAGTCGTGAAGTAAGACTTTCTCCAGAATTAATAACTTCAGGAAGTTTCAATTTGACCATGAATGGTAATGCCGTTTTTAAACATGCAATAGTTCGATTCATAGAAGTGATTAAAGAAGCACTGGACTTTAATAATCTAGATCAGTCAGCGATTGATCTCCTTGTACCCCATCAGGCTAATTTGCGAATTAGCCAATATGTCCAAAACAAATTAGGCCTTCCCGATGAAAAAGTCTTCAACAATATCATGCACATGGGGAACACAACTGGAGCCACAATCCCAATTGCTCTAAGTGAAGCTTGGGAACAAGGCAAAATAAAAGAGGGAGATCTTATTTGTCTGGCAGCTTTTGGATCGGGTTTTACTTGGGCCTCAGCTCTACTTCATTGGTAAAATGTCGCATAACTCCGTCCATCTAGACCTAACACTTTGGAGGGATAAAGAGCTAGTCATTCGTCAAAATAAACTCAAAGAAGCATTTTGGAATATTTTCTCAGAAAAAGGAAATAGTGAACTAGCAAGAAAACTATGTCAATTACATCCAAAAAGCAAAGGAACCAAGCTTACAAAAGGAAATGATTTATTAGGCTTCCATTACCAAGTACTCGATCTGATTCGAGATTTCAATCCCGATAACGGCTTAAATGTAAGAGTGCTAAATTGGTTTGGTCATGGAGTATATGTTTTTATTTTATTTGGTAAAATTAATGCACTGGCTACTCTAGATTACTTTATAAGTGATACATTTAAATATTCATTAAGTCCGACTCCGTGGAACTACCCTGAATTGATTTTAGGAAATCATAGCACAGAAAAACCGAATTATAAGAATTATGAAAAGGCCACCTATCATCAATGGTTTAAAGAAATTAATTTTAAAGATTCAAATGAGCTAAGCCTAAAAATAGACAACGAGTTGAAAAAACTTATTGAGTTCTTCGACCTAAAAATGGGATAAAAGAAGATTTAACTTATTTTTAAATATGAAAAGAATTCTTCCGTCCAATAATCGGTTTTTCGAGGCAAAGACAAATACATTTCTTGATAATCTCAGTTAAAACCGGCTGGGTTAATTTGAAAACAAGAATACATGAAATATATCCTTATTGGCCTTTTTCTATTAAGTAATTCACTTTTTGCCCAAGAATCAAACCTGATTCGCCAATTCACGAGCGATTCTTCCATTATGGCAGTAGGAGTGGTAAAAGATTCCATACGTGAAGGGTTGTGGAAATCCTATAATCCAAAAAGCAACATCCTGATTACTGAAGGTAATTATAAGGAGGGGCTCAAAGAGGGTACGTGGGCTTCTTATTATTTAGATGGTAAAAGAAGCATTTTGGCAGAGTATAGATATGGGAAACTTTTTGGCCCTGCCAAATATTATGATCCTGAAGGGGCTTTGAAATATGATTTACTCTTTCAAGACAGCGTACTGGTAGGAAAGTTCACTCAATATTATGGGAAAACTGGTGCTCCTGAATATACGGATCCAAGCCAAGTATATATTGAAGGCAATTACATTTCAGGTCAGAAAACAGGCGAATGGCTAAAATACCACGATAATGGTACAGTTTCCATGAGAGAATTTTTTGTTAAAGGAAAAAGAAGTGGTCCTTACCTAGAATATAATTACTATGGTGAGCTGATGACCGAAGGAATATACCAAAACGATCAATTAGAAGGACCTTACCGATCGTATTCTTTCGAAACTTCAATCGTTGAAGATGGGAATTATGCCAAAGGAAAAAAGATTGGTGAATGGAAGACCTACTTTCCTGGCACAAGAGTCATAGAAGCAGAAGAGTACTATGATGAAATTGGAAACCAAGTTGGAACTTGGAAATATTACTATCAAAATAGGCGTCTAGCCCGAATAGAAAAGTATGACAACGGTATCGCTGTAGGAACTTGGGAGGAATATTATCCTAATAAATCTATCGCTAAACGAAAAACCTATGACTTAGGCGTACCAGTTGGTGAATACGTAGAATATCACAGCTCTGGGGAAATCTCGGTTTCAGGGAAATATGAAACTGGAATGAAGACCGACCTCTGGAAAAGTTATTTTCCGGAAGGGGGACTTTATTCAATTGGAGAATACAGGAATGATGTGAAATCTGGTCTCTGGAAATACTTTAATAAAATAGGTATTTTAATCGCGGAAGGTGAGTATAGCCTGGGAATGGAGATAGGTCAATGGTTTTACTATTATGATGGTGGACAACTAAAGTCTGTGGGGGGATTTGTACTCGGATTCGAGAATGGTACCTGGGGATTGTTTTATGATAATAAAAATCTTACTCAGGAGGAATTTTGGGATAATGGTCGCCTGTTAAATGTTGGGGATTATTTCTCTTTCGACGGAATCGCAAAGCTGAACAAAGGAGATCTTAAAGATGGAAATGGAACTCGAATGACCTATTATGTATCCGGAAAAAAGGAATCTGAAGGAAACTACAAATCTGGGAAGGCAGACGGAACTTGGACTTTCTATCACGAGAATGGCAGGAAGGCTTCCGAGGGCATTATGATTGAAGGACGTAAAGAAGGTCCGTGGAGATATTATAATCCATCTGGTCGATTAGAAGACTTAATCAATTACAAAAATGATACAATCATCGAAGAATCTATCGAAAACATCTTTCAAAAGTAAGTAATCAGACCATTCTTTAACTAAATGGTTTTTAAATTAAAAAATATTATGTTTGGACTATTCAAGAAAAAATCAGAGAAGGATAAATTGCAAGAAGCTTACGCAGCCAAACTTGCAGAGGCCCATAAAATGTCAACTACAAATCGAACCGCTTCGGATAAGCTCAGTGCCGAGGCTGAGGAGATAGCCAAGAAAATTGACCTGCTTTAGTATCAAAAATTGAAACAATATTTTTGTTTGAGCAAAACGGCTCATACTATTTGAGCCGCCTTTCTTAGTTACGATTGTAATCATCTGCTAGCCTCACAATATCTTCTTCGTCAGAGGGATGGTTGGGGTTTTTGTGCATCCAGATTTCTGCTACTACACCCCAATTTTCCAAGCCCACCAATCGGTGACGCTCTCCTGTCTTTAGGGAAACCGTAGTATGAATTTCCATATCCTCCAATTCACCTTGTTCGTCCGATTTACTTCTAATTAACCCTGCTTCTCCGAAAACCAACTGCCATAATTCTGCTCTACGGTGATGGTACTGCCACGAAAGTCGAGCTCTCGGAGCTACCACCAAAAATTTTGGGCTCAACTTCTGCGAAAGTTGTTCCGCTGAGAGTATAACATCTGGAAAGTAGGTGAGTTGAAATTTCTTTATCTGGCTTTGATCTAAGACAAAAAAACCACCCCAAGGCCTAGATTGGTCTATTTTAACTATTGTAAAACCCTGCTGAGAAATATATTCTTTCATCGCTTCAAAAACTGCCGGCTTAGAATCGGAACTTAGTATTGATTGAACATCCATAAGAAAATTTTTAATTCAGAAACCAAACTTAAAGTCAAAAAAACGAAAATCCGATTTTTAAAAATTAAATACACTTTAAACTGCGTGATTATCCGCTATTTAAACCGTTGACCTATTTTTCATTACTCAATTATTGGAAAAACCACCAAGTCAGGATAGGCTGATAACGGGTAGCGGGAATACCAGTGTCACTAGTGCTTACACTACATTAACTAGCTATTTATCTTCCACTAGTGTAAATTCAAACCCACATTTTGAATCTTTTCTCTTAAGAATCAAGATTATGGAATTGATTTAAAAAAAAATACAAATTTACAAGCCTATTTTATTATTTTTTTAAAAAAGTATTTTTTTAAACATAAAATTTCCCTCATTCAAGTGTAACTTAGGTTTATGAATTTGATTAACCCCAAAGCAGTCATTGATAAAATGGATGGTGTAGTAGAGATTAAAAGCTACCTGAACAAAATTAAGATAATCAAGAACCTATTTCAGAAAAAGGCAAACACAGCAAGTGAAATATGTGCTGAGGTAGGAATATCGCTTCCTACAGTTAACTCACTTCTAAGTGATTTGATGGAAAGTGGCGAAATCATCAAGCATGGAAGAGCTGAGAGTCAAGGAGGTAGAAAGCCAGATTTGTACCGACTCGCTGGAGATGCCTTTTATTTGCTTTCCGTTGATCTCTCCAAGTTCAATATGAATCTTTGCCTCTACTCTTGCAGTCAAGAAATTACATATCCTAAAGAAAGCCAAAAGATCACCTTAAATAATGAGGAGGAAACTTTTGAGTCAATCTGCTATTTAATAGAAAATTATCTAGCTAAGAGTGAAATTGATACCGATAAGGTAATTGCAATAGGAATATCCATGCCTGGATTGATTGATTCGCTAGGAGGTGTGAATTACACCTATTTGAAATTTGGTAAAAAGACCTTGTTAGAAAATCTGGAAGCACGATTTCAAAAGAGAATATTTTTAGAAAATGATGCGAGAGCCATGACCTTAGCCGAATTCAAATACGGCTCAGGACGCAATTACAAAAATGTTTTAGGCCTTTTTATTGGCTGGGGAATTGGTCTTGGTATTATCATCGACGGAAAAATCTATCAAGGTGCTTCTGGTTTTGCGGGAGAATTTAGCCATTCTCCAATCTTTGAGTCGAGAGATGTGACTTGCATATGTGGCAAAAAAGGTTGCCTTGAAGCTGTGGCTTCAGGTACCGCCATTGTAAAAATGGCCGAGCAAGCGATTCTGTTAGATAAGGATGGCATACTAGCTCGGACGGTGCGTGATCATGAAGGAGAATTAATGCCAAGCTTAGTAGTCGAAGCAGCATTAGCCGGTGATCAACGTGCGATTACCATTCTTTCTGAGGCAGGTTTGGACTTGGGCCGAGGGATCTCTATGCTTATCCAATTGTTAAACCCAGAGCTGATTATCATTGGTGGGTCAGTTGCCGAAGCGAATCAATACTTGATTACTCCTATTCAACAGGCACTGAATATCTATAGCATGGCAAAATCCCGAGAACGATCTAAATTAGTCTTGTATCAATTAGGCGAAGATGTAGGACTTCTTGGTGGATTAGCAGTGGTGAATGAGAAGCTATTTGACGATATTATCAATTGATTAGACTAAAATCAGTTAAAAAACACTTATGAAAATGACTAATTCCGGATTTTTAAAATGCTTAATTGGTTATTGCTTCATTTTGCTTCATTTTGAAGTTGAGGCCCAAAATCAAGGTTTTGAGCAATTAAACTCACGGAGGTCTGGAGTCTCCTTCAAAAATCAACTCAGTGAAGACGCCAATAACAATATCCTCCGCTACGAATACTTTTATAATGGTGCAGGAGTGGCCATCGGAGACTTGGATAACGATGGACTCGATGATATTTTTTTTACCGGAAATATGATTTCCAATAAGGTCTATAAAAATCTAGGTAAGTTCAAGTTTGAGGATAAGACGAAAAGTGCTGGAGTAGCAGGGAAAGAGAGCTGGACAACTGGTGTGGCAATGGCAGATGTCACTGGCGATGGCTGGTTGGATATCTATGTGAGCTACTCAGGAAAAGGCAATACCGAAAGCCGGAGAAATGAACTTTGGGTCAATCAGAAAAATTTTACTTTCATAGATCAGGCAAAGGAGTTTGGATTAGATGATCCCTCTAATAGTACGCAAGGCCTATTTTTCGATTTTGACCGGGATGGCGATTTGGATTTTTTCCTGCTGAATCACCACACTCAAGTGATCACAGCGATTGAATTTGATGAGGCAAAAAAAGTACGTCATCCCCAAGCAGGCGATAAATTATATCGAAATGATTCGGGTAAATATATTGATATCAGTGAAGAAGCGGGAATAAAAGGTTACTCGCTAGGTTTTGGATTGGGTGTGGTAGCTTCGGATATCAACCAGGATGGATTCGTCGACCTGCTGGTAACCAATGATTACATCGAGCCGGACTACCTCTATATAAATAATGGTGATGGCACATTTACGGATCAACTTTCCACCAAATTTCAACACATTTCTCATTTTTCTATGGGAGCTGATATCGCTGATATTAACAATGATGGCTTACCGGATATCTATACTTTAGATATGCTTCCAGAGGACAATGAGCGTCAGAAACTGCTCTATGGACCCGAAAACTATGAGCAGTATGCCTTGATGATTCAGCAGGGTTTTTACCATCAGCAAATGAGAAATATGCTTCAACTGAATCAAGGGGATGAGCTTTTTTCTGAAATAGGACAATTAGCCGGTATATCAAATACAGACTGGAGTTGGTCGGCACTATTCTTTGATGCTACCAATGATGGATTCAAAGATCTTTTGGTTACAAATGGCTATTACCGCAATTACACGAATCGAGATTTTCTCAAGTACAAAGGCGATTATTATTTCAAGCAAGCAGTGGCGGGTGAAAAAGCAGATACACTACAGCTAGTCACCACGATGACATCCACGCCAGTTCACAATTATTTATTTGAAAATAAAGGGGATTTGACTTTCCAAGACAGATCGATGGATTGGGGATTTGGAGAGAAGAACTTTTCCAGCGGGGCAGCCTATGCTGATTTGGACAATGATGGGGACTTGGATGTGGTCATCAATCATCTCAATGAAACAGCTGGTATTTATAGAAATAACTCGTCAAAGAAGAATTTTCTAAAAATCTCCTTAGCAGGAAGTCAGGCAAATACAAAAGGAATCGGTTCTAAAGTAACGCTGATTTCCAATGGGAAAACTCAGACTTTGGAGCAGCAACCGGTGCGGGGCTTCCAATCAAGCGTGAGCCCCATATTGCATTTTGGATTGGGTGAAAGCTCCCAAATCGACTCAATTCAGATAGTTTGGCCGAATGGGCAAAGCGAATTGCTTACTAATATTGCGGCAAATCAAACACTCGAAATCAATCAATTATCAGCTGCAAAGTCTTCTCCTGAGTCGAAATCAGCAGCATCCCCCCTACTCAGCAAAAGCTCAAACCCTACGCCTTTCACCTCAAAAGCAGCAGGCTTTAATGACTTTAAGCGCCAACCCTTGATGCTTACCATGCCTAGCTACGTCAGCCCAATTTTAGCACAAGGTGATTTGAACAATGATGGTAATTCAGAAGTGTTTTTTGGTGGAACCAAAGGTCAGGCTGCAGAAATCTGGTCTTGGGAAGATGGGAATTGGAGTCCTTACTCAGGATTCCGATCAAGTCCTGAGTTTACCGATGCGGTTGCAATTTTCGAAGATTTCAACGGAGATGGCGCTGTGGATCTTTTTGTGGGTAGCGGCGGTTTTCAGGATTATATCGGTTCGGATGAATCCCTGGAAGACCGAATTTACTTGAACGATGGAAATGGAAAACTAATTAAAAGTTTGACTTTCCCTTCCTATAAATTTAGCACAGGCACCGCCGTGGCGCTTGATGCAAATGGAGATGGTTTTCTTGATTTATTTGTTGGCGCAAAACTCATTCCAGGGAAGTATCCCATCATTCCTCAAAGTAAACTATTGATCAATGATGGAAAAGGGAATTTTTCCGATCAAACAGCAGCTTTTTTACCCAAAGAAGGAAAGCTGGGAATGGTAACCGCCTCGGTAGGAATGGATCTGAATTCGGATGGCGTCCAAGACTTGGTGCTGGCTGGAGAGTTTATGAATTTGACTTTTTTGGTGAATTCAGGAAAGTCACATTTCGAAGATCAAAGTTCTACTTATTTGCAAGAGTCACTTTCTGGTTGGTGGGGAAGTCTCTCCAAAGCTGATATGGATGGAGATGGAGACTTTGATTTGATTGCAGGAAACTTTGGGACCAACTCCCAATTGGAAGCTTCAGATGAAAAGTTGATTCGGTTGTATGCGGCAGATTTCGATGAAAATGGTTCGATCGATCCGATTCTTGAATGCTTTATCGGGGACAAAGCCTACCCCTACCCTAGTCGCGACGAACTACTGGATCAGATGGTTTCTATGCGAAGTAGATTCACAGACTATGCAAGCTACTCAAAAGCTACGGTCAACGAGTTATTTTCTGACAAAGAGCTTGAATCCGCTCAGGTA
>JBDNIP010000560.1:0-7505 GCA_041688245.1 Algoriphagus sp. | reverse complement strand
TGTTCTGTAGCTGAATGACGTAAAAGCTAGTGCTGAGATTTTCAAACTTAATTTTATGTTGAATAAGACCTAATTCAACATCTTGAATAACTTGACCAAGGGAGTTGACCAACCGAACCACTTTCCAAATTTTTGAGTCTTTTAATTCAATATAAACTTTACCAGAAGACGGATTAGGATAGATTTTTACCTCAGTTTCCAATTCTTCAGGTAGGTGGGTTACAAGATTTATTTTAACCGCGAGTATCCTTGATTGCCCATCGTTACATTCATTCTGGGGAGTTACTTTTATAATTTGGTCACCTTCAGTTTGCCAATTTATGATTACTCGATTTGAACCCTGACCTTGTTGAATCACTCCTCCACCTGAAAGTTCCCATCTAAAATTCACCTCGAGCTGGTTAGGAACTTCATAGGATTGCAGGCCAAGCGCTACAATAGCACTTCCTTCGATAGGTCCGGGTTGCAGAGGGGCGCTGCTGACGTTTACCCTCTTCTGAATTGGCTCAGATTTGCCGCAAGTATTTTCCTGAATAACACGGATTTGCTGAGTGCCACTGCCAGTCCACTTTATTACTGCTTTTGATTTCCCTTGTCCCTCAGTTAGTTCTCCTCCAGTAATTGACCACGTATAAGATACCCCTACAAATTCTGGGAGAGTATAATTATAAGTAGACCCTACGCAGGTCTTTCCTTCCCCTGTAATTTCTAGATTTATTGAAGAGATTTGACTTACTGCGACTGATATGAAAGAGGTATCCCCGCTGCCGCAGAAATTTTTCCTGCTCACGAACACGCCTTTACTTCCTGAGCTAGTCCAGAGGACTTCTATTTCTTTGGTACCTTGACCGGATTGAATTTGACCTCCCTCTACTCTCCAGACGATATTCGAACCTGGACTGGGATCATCTTGTATACCATATTTCTGGATGGTAAGACAGCTGATTTGTGGACCGGCGATTCCAGTGAGATCAGATGGTGGCACGCATACATAATTAATTATTGTGCCATCGTCTCCAACAGCAAATGCGATGGTAGCAGTACCGGCACTTACGCTGTTCAGGTTTCGAATTGTGCCGCTGGCCACCTCTCCCCAAGTTTCACCACCATCATTAGTGACTAATGTCTTGCCTCGGTCTCCTACAATAAAACCAATCGAAGTATCCCAAAAATCAACTGAGTTTAAATTTTCAGTTTCAGAAGTTTGTATTTTACGCCAAGTCCGGGCTTTATCCTCTGATTTCAGGATTACTCCCTTGTCGCCTACAATTATGGCTGTCGAAGAATCCACTTTGGCTAGCGCATTGAGATTTTCAGTAGTGAGTTTTGGGAGGTTATCCCAGCTATTCCCCCCATTTGACCAACTGATACGACCATTATCTCCCATTGCAAAACCTACCTGAAAATCGAAGAATGTGATATCCTTCAGATTTTGGCTAGTATTAGTTTGGATATTACTGTCCCAGGTCATTCCTGAGTCAAAAGATCTAGCTATGTAGCCATTATTCCCAGAGATATAGGCTACTGATGGTGCAAAAAGGTAAAATCCATTAATAGTTTGTGGGGTCTGTGCTGGTACAGCTACCCAACTCGTGCCAGAGTTTCCAGTACGATACATCTTGCCAGATTCTCCTGATAAGTACCCAAATCCCGTGTTCCAAAAGTCAATGCCTATTATTCTAATCTGTTCAGGAATAGGTCTTCTAATCAAGGAAATTGCTCCGTTACTAGTTACAAAAAGCTCCCCTCGTTCCCCTGAAATAAATCCGAAACGATCTGTTTTAAAATCTGTATCAGTCAGGTTGTTTCTAATTCCGATTAGCCGCTTTGAATAGCTCGCCCCCGAATTGCTCGAGCTAATTAAGTTTCCAATTGGACCAACGGCAAATAATTGAGCCGTGGCGGGTTTGAAGGATAAATTTGACAGTGCTCCAGGGGCAGTTGCTCCCAGATTAATTTTAGAAAAGCTGGTACCTGAATTAGTGGATCGAAGCGCGGTAGCGGATTCTCCCACAATTGTAATGATTTTAGGGTCTAGTGGCGAAATAGCAACTTTATTCAGTACTGTCGAGACTGTAGAATTTAATTTTGTCCAAGATTCTCCTCCATCAATAGTCTTTACGATAGCTCCCTGTTCGCCTACTGAATACCCTATTTTGGAGGTGGAGAAAGCAACCCCGTTGAAGTTCGACGTTTGGCCAGAATTTAGTGAAGCCCACAGCTTTCCACCATTGATACTTCGTAAGATTTTCCCCTTGTCTCCGGCAATGAAGGCAGTATCTGGAGACGTAAAATAGATATCGTTTAGTGATTCGGTAGTCCCCGAATTCACGGAAAACCAGCGTTCACCCCCTGTCAATGAGGCTAAAATAGTTCCTGATTTTCCTATCGCATAAAGATTGCTTTCTGAGAAAAATGATACGCTAATCAGCTCGTTGTTAGTATTGGAATTTATTTTTGACCAAGTAGTTCCACCATCTCGGGTCAAGTAGATCATGCCGTTTTCACCTACGGCCACTCCAGTTGTGGTGTTTAAGAAGCCTACGTCTCTCAGCTTTCCTGCAAACGTAAAGGGTATTTCCTCCCAAGATATTCCACCATCAGTACTGCGGAGGATGATTCTTTCCCCCACAATAAACCCTAGGTTTCCATTAATCCAGTCAATGGATTCAAAATCCAAGCCCCAGCTCTGCATTCTAGTCCAGGTCTGAGCGAAGCCTGACAGACAAAGAAAAAAACAAAAAAAAGTAAAAACTGGAAATTTTTGCATTTATTCAATTTAAAAGTGTGAATAAAAATAAATGATTTTGTTGCTTGGCAAAGGAATAAGTTAGTTCAATACTTCAGCAATGTTTGCAGATTGAATACTTATTTGAGCTAGGATTTGTAGCTTTATTAAGAATAAAACTTGTTCATACTATGAGAAATAATAAGATTCATCTAATCCTTATACTTGCACTCTGTGCATGTGGACCCCAAGAAAGAGTGTCAAAGGAAGTGTTTGATGCCGTCAATGAGAAGATGGAAGTGAAAAAGCTTTCAGATTTTGAGATTGTGCAAGAAGCTACGGTATGGGGCGATTTGATCGCTACTGAAGCACAGGCTCAATTGATATCCACCCTACAAAAAGCTATAGAAGACAAAGGAGCAGATGGGGCTGTAGAATTTTGCAACGTCAAGGCTATTCAAATTTTGAAAGAGGTGAGTGAAAAATATAATGTAGATATTAGAAGGGTATCAAGTAGCTACAGGAGTTCGGAAGATAAACCCACAGAATATGAACTTCCTTTGCTAGATGCATATAAATACAATGCTGAAAATGGGATAAAAAGTGATCCCAGCATTCAAAAAATCGAGAATGGCAACGTATTGTTATTTACCAAAGCTATTGTCACCCCAGAAGGTTTTTGTCTGAGTTTTTATGGTGACCCAAGCCAAGATATAGACGCAAAAACACTGGAAAAGATTAATATGCGCTACCCAGACGACAAAGCCATAGGTCACAAAGCTGAAGATTTTAGGGGTATGTGGTCAATACGACTACCAAAAAAAGAAGTGGTAAATCGGTTATGATAGGCCACTGTGATGGAAATTGGAACAGGCTTTAATTTTTTGGAATCCATAAATTTTCCCTCATTCAATTAATTATTTAATATTTCACAAAAAAGTGCTGCTTGAAAATACTGATTATATAGTTTCATGAAGTACGCATTGTAATCAAATTGGTTTTGTAAAAACATAATAATTATTTTTTTACAAATGAAATGGTGTACATTCAAAATGTTAAATTTTATTAATCAACAATGAACCCGTATGCCGATGAGAAACTTTACTAATTTAAAGCTATTCAGTATGACATTACTTTTATGTCTGGGACTGATCAGCACATTATTCGCACAGACCAGAGAGGTGTCTGGTGTGGTGATTTCTGGAGAGGACAATCTGCCTCTCCCCGGTGCGTCAATAGTAGTCAAAGGAACCACCAATGGTACCGTCACTGACATTGACGGAAAATTTGCACTTAGTCTGTCTGGATCATCAGATGTATTAGTATTGTCATTTATAGGTTTTACTCCTCTCGAAATTTCCGTAGGGGACAGGACGCTATTTAACCTTACTTTATTGCCTGACACGAAATCTTTAGAAGAGGTTATTATCGTGGGTTACGGAGTGCAGAAAAAGGAAACCATAACAGGTTCTGTAGCTACTGTAAAAGGCTCCGAACTGGTCAAGTCTCCAGCTATGAACTTATCGAACTCGATTGCAGGTCGTATGTCAGGTGTAGTAGCTGTAAATCGAAGTGGTGAGCCAGGAAATGATGGATCAGGAATCAGAATCCGTGGATCCAACTCTCTTGGTAACAATACAGCACTGGTCGTGATCGACGGTATCCCTGCACGAGATGGTGGTTTGGAGCGTTTGAATCCAAATGACATCGAGAGTATCTCTGTACTGAAGGATGCATCAGCTGCGATTTACGGGTCTAGAGCTGCCAACGGTGTAATTCTGGTGACCACTAAAAGAGGCTCTACAGGAGCACCTGAGTTGACTTTTCAAGTGAATCAGGGATTTGCACAGCCGGCATTGTTACCAGAACTGGCAGATGCAGCAGAGTATGCTAATGCACTGAATAGACTAAATATCTACGAGCTTCCAACTTCTGAGTGGGCAGGAGCAAACGAGGCTTACAACACAAGTGGACTTTACACTAGACCAAATGGTCAAGTAAGAACAGCTCCGTATTCACCTGCTCAAATCGAAAAATACAAAGATGGATCAGATCCTTGGAACTATCCAAATACAGATTGGTATGGTGAAACGCTTAAAAATTGGTCTCCACAAAGCAGATACAATCTACAGCTAGTAGGCGGTAATGAAAACGTAAAGTATTTGACCTCCTTAGGCTATCAGAATCAGGATGCATACTACAACGATGCAGCTACTGGATATAAGCAATATGATTTGCGTATAAACGTGGACGCTAATATCAACAAGTACATGAAGGTAGGTTTGGGTATAATGGCAAGAGAAGAATTTAGATTTTACCCTACCGTAAGTGCCGGAGCCATCTTCCGTATGCAAATGAGAGGTAAGCCAAATCAGCCTGCATTCTGGCCAAATGGTAAGCCAGGTCCAGATATCGAAAATGGTCAGAACCCTGTGGTTGTTACTACCAATCAAACTGGCTATGATCGAGATACACGTGACTATATTCAGACAACTGGTAACTTGGAAATCAAGATTCCAGGGATTGAGGGATTGAAGTTTACAGGTACTGCTGCCGTTGATAAATTCATAAGAAAAGCTAAGAGATGGCAGACTCCTTGGACCTTATATCAAAAAGGTTCTGGCTTCGAGGCAGATGGAGTAACTCCGGTATTGGTACCAAGTAGAAGAGGACCAGCTGATCCAAATTTAAGTGAATCAAATGAAAACCGCTTAAATATCCTTTTGGGTGGTGTGTTAAACTATGACAATACGTTTGACGACAAACACACATTGAATGTGGTAGCCGGTGTAAACCGTGAAACTATACAGGGAGATAGTTTCAGTGCATTCAGAAGGTTCTTTATATCTGAGACAGTGGATCAGATGTTTGCCGGTGGTGATCTTCAAAGAGATAACAGTGGGGGAGCATTCGAAAGAGCTCGTCTCAACTACTTTGGTAGGATTGCTTACAACTACAAGGAAAAATATTTAGCGGAATTTCTATGGAGATTTGATGGCTCGTACATCTTTCCTGAGGAGACCCGCTTTGGTTTCTTTCCTGGAGTGATGCTGGGATGGGTAGTTTCTGAAGAGAATTTCTGGAAAAACTCTATTGGTGGGACATTTGACTTCTTCAAAGTCAGAGGATCCTGGGGTCAACTAGGTAATGATCAAATAACTGTAGGCGATGGAGGATTATTGGAATACCAGTTCTTGTCTACCTATGGATTTAACTCCTACATCGTTGGTGGGACGGAGACCAAAACTCTTTTTGAAACAAGAGTTCCTAATAGAGCCATCACTTGGGAAGTTGCAAACAACTCTAACTTGGGCTTTGAAGGCCAATTCCTTGACGGTAAGATGTTCTTCGAGTTTGATTTGTTTTACAACAAGCGTACAAATATCCTATGGCAGAGAAATGCTTCTGTACCACAATCTACAGGACTTACCCTTCCAGCAGAAAACATAGGTGAGGTTGAAAATAAAGGATTTGACTTGAATCTTGGTTTACGAGGTGGCAAAGGAGAATTTCAATATTCAGCGAGCATAAATGGTGGCTATGCCAAGAACAGCATATTGTTCTGGGATGAAGCACCTGGAGCACCAGACTGGCAAAGATCTACAGGCAGACCTATCAATACGAGCTTAGTCTATCGCTATGATGGCGTGTTCAAAGACCAGCAATCCATTGATGCCGAAACGATAGATTATTCAGCACTAACAAATAGTCTACGTCCAGGTGACATGAAGTATCAAGATTATGATGGTGATGGTAAGATCACTCCTGACGATAGAGTTCGCTTGGACAATAATAACATCCCGCTATTTCAGGGTGGTGTTGTCTTGTCAGCAAACTTCAAAGGGTTTGATGCATCCATTTTGTTTCAAGGAGCATTTGGTGCAAGACAATTTATAAGTGCAGGTGAGTCAGGAAACATAGGTAACTTCCTATCAGATATTTATGATAACAGTTGGACCATCGATAACCCTAGCAGTATCAACCCAAGACTTGCTAACAGAAATGATCAGTACTATTCTTCAGGCAATACATACTGGTTTAGAAGTTCTGATTACATCAGGTTGAAGAATGTGGAAATAGGTTATAATATTCCTGCTAATATTTCACAGAAAATTGGAATCAAAAATGCACGTTTGTACTTAAATGGGCTTAATCTCCTCACTTGGAGTAAGACTGATGTGTTTGATCCTGAGTCGGATGCCGCTACTGGACAATACTATCCTCAAGCTAGGATAATCAATACAGGTGTTTCCGTTTCATTTTAAAAATTTGACAACATGAAAAATAATCTAAAATATCTATTATTTGCGCTGACAGTGGGGTTGACCATATTCAGTTGCAATAGTGATTTCCTCGACACAGACCCTTTGAATGAGATATCTCAATCAGCTGTATGGGCTGATCCTGGTTTAGCGGATGCCTTTGTGACAGGAATTTATCAAGGTTTTGGAAATGGGGGATTCGATGAGCAAATGCTTGCCTCCTTGACAGACGAAGCTATTTTCACCCACCCAGGTAGAGGTATTACTACCATCACTGAAGCGCGAACTAACTCAGCTGATGACGGTTGGGTAAATAATACGATCTTCTGGGGAAACATGTATAGCTATATTCGAAGAACAAACATTGCTATCGAAAATTTATCTGATCCGCAGTTTGAAAATACCGGAGGAGTTGTTGATAGATTGTTAGGCGAGGCAACATTCATGCGCGCTTACTATTACCAGCAATTAGCTAGGTACTACGGAGGTGTCCCTATTATTAATAGACCCTATGG
>JBDNIP010000559.1:0-11481 GCA_041688245.1 Algoriphagus sp. | reverse complement strand
CCTGGTTGGCGGATTTAAGTTTGATATTGGTTCTGCGAAGGGTGAAGACAAATAGCAGAAGAATCGAGGCTAAAGTGACTAAAACAATCATGATCTCATTTTTACGCTGGATCGAAAGCTCGGAAAGTAGCTGCTCTTTAATTAGTTTATCATTTTCAAGTTCCTTTTTCTCAGTCTCAAACTTAATGAATAATTCATCTCTTATTTTTTGTCTTGCTTCGTTGAAGAGTGAGTCAGAATTGGCCACATGAATCTCTAGAAATTCATAAGCCTGCTGATAATTATTCATCTCCTTTGCCAGGACACTAATTTCTTTTGCTATTATTTTGATTTGATAGGAGGATCCAATATTCAGGGCTAGCGGATATGCTTCTTTAGCATATCGCATTGCCTCTTTGTAATTCTTTCGATCTTGATTGAGGTCGGAAAATCTCATCAAAAGGGCGATCCTTGATTCGAAATCTTTCCGTTGCTCACTAATTAGTAGTGCTTTGCTAAGAAGATCTTCTCCCTTTTTGATTTCCCCTGTTTCTATATACAGATCTCCCAATAAATTATAAGTGTTTATCAGGCTTACAGAATCCTTAAGCTTTTCCTTGAGCACCCTTGAATACTCTAAGTAGTTAGTTGATTTATCTAGATCTGCTTGTTCTTTGCCATGTTTCCATCGATCGAAGTAATAACTTCCAAGATTGTTAAATAACAGACTCATACCTCGATCATGGTTTATTATTTTTGCTATGGTGAGCGCAGTTGTATAGTTGGCGGCAGCCTTGGGCGCTTCTTCGAGTCGATAGTAGATATTTCCGATATTGATGTAAGACTCCATAATACCAATCGAGTCAGGAAGTGCTTCTCTGATTTTAAGTGCTTTCAGATGATTTTGAAGTGAGTTTTCAAATTCTGACTTGATCAACAGCGAAACACCTGCAATATTGAGTGCATTAGCTCTAAGCCGCGGAAGGTTATTTTTAGAGGTGATGCTAAGTACTTGGTCCGTATAGTATAATGCCGAATCCTGGTTGAATGCGTAATAGTACTTGGCAAGTTCGAGCATGGTAGAAACCCTAAGCGAATCAGTTTTTAAAATTGTAAGTTGAGATTTCAAACTGTCAGGTCGTGATTTGGAGCTGTTTTGTAAAGGAGCGATCAGCCAGATCAGAAGCAAAAGAAGATTCATAATCGAATTAGGAGTAGAATTTTTCAAAGCGTCAATTATGCGCCTCTCGCTCAAGATTGGGCAAAAAAATCGATTTTAAGTCCCCCTTTTTATAAAGGAGAACTTTTCAACCTAATCTTGGTTTTTTAAAATGAATTCTCTAAGAGTATAGGTGCTAGAAGTTAATTTTGAATCTATAAATAAGGTTTTTATATCCTGATTTGTGATTTTTAAACCTTTGTATAAAAACTAATGCCTTATTCGAATTTTCCCGAATATTATTTAAATTATTTTGACCTAGTCTCAAGTGAGCCAGTTTGAGGTATCATGACATAAAAAACTGCTATGTTGTGATCTAGAATACCTTTGTGGATTGGTGATGAAAATGAAAAAATGACCTTAAACTAAAAATGATTGAATCTTTCTTTCTTTTTTCAAGAGGAGATAGATTCAATCAGATGTTTCTGAAAATATTCAGATCGGATGAGTGGAATGAGGTTTGAGATTTAACCTCTTTTCAACCAGGATTTCCCTTTATTTTTTGAATAGAACGAGCCGTTATCTGTAGCAGCTAGCAGTTCTTTACCACCATCTTCCAAATTGTTAAAAGTGCCTGGACCGGCTGGATTCCCCATATATCTTAGGATCCAATTTTCTCCACCATCAATCGAATATTCAATTTTGAGCTTGTTGGTTGGACAGATTCTAATGTGCTCTTTTCCCTTTTTTAATACTTCTGGCATTTAATAATTCTTTAATTCGCATGAATATGATAAAATCTATCAAAAAAGATGCCTTTTTGTGAAATTTTATTTAAAAAGAAAAAAAATTAATTGAAAAAATCAGAGGACTGTTTTCTTTTATTTCAGGATCAATGCTTTTAAAATCTAAAAACCGGTCAAAAAACGTATGGATATATTTTAAAGAATACATATATCGACAATTAAACTCATAAAAGGCAATTAGCTATTTAACGTATGGTAAATCCTAGCATTACCCGTACTTCTTCCCATTGATACCGGGATATCATGGGTCTTGCAGACAGATGACATAGAAAAACAAGTCACTGGTATCTTTGTGGGTACCTTGATTGAACACTATACATGTCCCCTTTATTGCACGTAGCCAAATTAATTGCTGATTCCACCTGATAAATTCCTCCCGATATTCGGGACTAGCTCTAGCCTTCTTTAATCCAGATGATTATTTTAGGTTTGTTTGATGACACATTAAGATTTTGTTTTAGATCGTGACCTGCTCTTATAAGGATACACCTATCAAATAATTACGGAGTATCTGGATTTTGTTCCAAACTACTTAAACCACTGGACTAGCTTTATTGTCTAAACAGGTGCCAATAATAGAAGAATTAATTAAAAAACCCACAATTTTCATCAAGTGGTCGCAAGCTGCTCATCTTTCAACAAAAAGCTTTTTTATTGATGGAGATTGGGAATCATATGGAAGTTTAGGATGAGTGAATTAGCGAATCAATCCAAAATAAGTTAACAGATTTGTGCTCTTCAGGATATTCTGAGGAGCATTTTTAATTATTACTAATGCCTGACTAAGACTACATCATAAAGTCAAAACACTTGAGGATACGGCTCCTCTGATTTCTATACCTTGGATCACCCATGAAGAATTGATATCTGATTGAAACTTCATGTGCTCCTTTGGTCTGAGAACCAATATTTGAAACCATAAAGTCATAACTGTATCCTATCACCATTCCCGATTCAAGTTTTAGCCCAAGCATAAATATGATGGAGTCTTGATTCGGCATCTCTCTTAAACCTGGAATGCCTCTGTAGCTTATTCCTGAAATAACAGATCTATAAAGTAATTGACCCCCAATGTCTATCTGCTGGAAAGCTCCCTGTTTCTTATAGTTAGCCATTACGGATGCCATATTGTCAAACTTGGAACCGAAGTACTGATTGGCACCTAAAGGGAAGTTCCATCCTCCGTGGACACTCCATTTGATAGGCAGATAACCATTGTTATCATCCGGGTAATAACTCAAACGTGGTTCATTCACATGATGGAAAGAAGACCCTAACCAAAAACTCTCACTGGTTAGCAGTGCTCCAAAAGATAAATCTAAATAAGAATAGGGATCAAAATCAGGAATATCATCCATCGTAGCCGAGCTAATGGTTCGGTTAAAAAGATCTACCTGATCACCAAAGACAAGATTATCTAATGCCGCACTTCTTCTTACTATGGATGCTTGGGTTCCCATTCTGAAATTCCATGAGTCGGCAATCTGAAGGTTGTAGGAATAATAGAAAGAAATGTCAGAAGTATTGACATTAAAATTTGTCTCTTGAAAACTATTTACTGAGACCCCTATACCGCTGCGAAGATCAAAACTGTAGTGATCAAAGTATGCAGAATAAGCATTAAAATCCTGATCCAATCCCGGCCATTGCTTTCGATAATTAACGCCAACTCTTGATAGCTCTGTACTTCCGGTTAAGGCAGGGTTTAAGTACAACGGAGCTGCATAGAACTGGGAGTAATGAAAATCCTGAGCCGTGGAGATCCTTACAAATCCAAGGGCAAGTATGGTAGATAAAAATAGCTTTCTCATTTCAATAGCATAAAAAGGTCTGTAATTGTTTGAGTTCTGCCGTCCAGCGTTTTGAATCTAAGTTTGTAAACATAGTTTCCGGGTATGGGAGTCTCTTTGTAGATTTTGCCATCCCAACCCTGAGAATTCAAATCATCAGTATAATAGATATTCTCTCCCCATTTATTGAGTATCCAAAACTCTAAAGACTCAATTCCTACGAACCTTGGAAAGAAATAATCATTAATACCGTCCCCATTTGGGCTGAAAATATTTGGAACAACTAAGTAATAGTCAAAAACAGTAATTTTCTTCTTGACTTCCACAGCACATCCAAATACATCGGTAACAATCAGCGTGATTTCATATTCACCTTCTGCTTGGTATATGTGTTTAGGGTTTTCATCAAAGCTTTCTGAGCCATCACCAAAGTCCCAGTAGTAGGTAAGTATGTTTCCAAAAGATCTATTCCAGAATTGGATTTCAAAATTGACTAAATAAGAATTGTACTGGTCAAAAGCTGCTGATTCTATATCCGACTCGGCAATGGTTTCTTTGTTTTCGATATCAAAGGACTGAGTTGTCACACATCCTTTTCCGTCAACCACAGTTACTTTATAGAATCCAGGTTCGGTAGTAGTCATGGTTCTGCCATCAGAAGATATAGTGCCTCCCGACCAAGAAATAGTATAAGGTACAATTCCCCCTGAGAGAGTAATTTTAATTTTATCCTCAATTACTCTTGGTTCGCACTGGACATTTGTGCTCTGAAAAGCTATAATTGAAAGTACTGGAGGCCTTTTAATTTCAAAAGCCTTATTGATTATGCATCCTGACGCATCGGTGATAGCTACAGCATATTGACCCGAAGTAATTCCTGTGAGATCCTCACTTGTCTGTCCGTTGCTCCATTTGATGGTATAAGGAGGGGTTCCACCTGATATTCCCAATCTAATTTCTCCGCCCTGAGGATTGACGCAATCCAAGGCATCGGTTACATTAGGCTCAATCTGGAGAAGTGCCGGTTCGATGATATTGAACTCACTTCGGATTTCGCAGTCAGTTTCATCTTTCATCGTGACTCCATAGAAGCCAGCTGTCAGATTGAAGAGACTTTCAAGCTCAGCACCATTATCCCATCTGACAGTTGTTTTGCCAAAGCCTCCCTGTAAATTAAGCTTTATGAAACCGTCCTTTTTTCCGAAACAAGAAATCTGCTTAATCTCAGAATCTGTCTTGAAAAGCGGTGCATCTTCAATGGTAATAATCTGTGATCTGATACATCCACTTTGATCAGAAACCGTCAATGTATAATCGGCGGGACCCAAATTATCAAAACCACTTTGGGTAGATCCAAATGACCAGGTAATAGTATATGAAGGCAAACCACCACTAACATCTAAATCAAGCGATCCATCATTCGCACCATAGCAACTGATATCGGTCTTAGTATAATTGATCACAACTACTGCGGCTGGTTCGGTAAGGTTGATGGTAAGATTCTGAATACATCCTCTTGAATCGGTAATCACTATTTCATAATTTCCTGCTGGAATATTCAATAGCTCTTTTTGATCACTGGTGATAATAGCGCCATTTCGCTTCCATTGATAACTATAAGGAGCAACTCCACCGATCACTTCAATTTCAATTCTTCCTGACTCATCTCCTTTACAAAGGATATTTTGAAATGAAATAACGTTTGCTATTAATATAGGAGGCTCCAAAATCTGAAAAATTTTCGTGGCAGTACATCCAGAATCATCCGAAATGTTCACTTCATAAGTTCCTGGAGCCAAGCCGGAAATATCTTTCTGCTTGGAGATAAAGCTATTTGAGCCAGTCCAATTGTACTTAAAATCACCTCCACCACCGCTTGTGCTTAATTTGATAAACCCATCATTTTCACCTGCACAACTGATTGCAAATCCTTTAAAATCAGAGTTTTCACTATTTAAAACTAATGTTGGATTGACAGTAATTCTATACGTTTTTGGGATTCCGGCACAACTTCCTCCCGAAGAAATGCTCACTGCTACTTGGTATTCCACTAGTATTGGCTTATTAGTTGGATTAATTAAAGTCTGAGCTGGAATTTGATTACCCGAACCTGAGGGCGTTCCCCCAGTCACCCCATTATAAATTGCCGTCCAACTAAATATAGCTCCGGACACTGGTGATATGAAATTCACAGCTTTTGAAGTACCACCGGTACATAGACTTTGGTCTGACTCCGAAAAAAGGATAGATTGGGAAGGCTGAACAGTAACTTTCAGTTCAAACGGCTTGCCCAGACAAAGTCCTAACGCAGGACTTATGGTATAAATCACCTCCAATGGTGTATCACTCGTATTTTGTAGCGTTTGACTGATTGAAGATTGAGCAACAGTCACATTGGTAGCACCGACAATTCGGACTGGAGCATTGACTGTCCAAGTGAAAGTAGATTCAGTTATCAGATTCTGGGGTTTGAAGTTGAAACTTTGATCATTACAAATTTCAATTGATTCATTGACATAATTGGGTGCTGGGTTGACCCTAATGATGTATTTGGTAGGGAATGCAGCACAATTACCTTGTGAAGAACTTGAGATCAATGCGGTATACACCACATCTATAGGTCTTCCAGTTGTGTTGATTAATGTTTGTGCAGGAATTTGATTTGTCCCACTTACTGATGCACCGCTCACGTCGTTAGCTGCTGAGGACCAAGTGATGCTTTCACCAAGTGGGATTGAAGTGATGTTGACCACTTGAGTAGTTTCGCCCGAACATAGCTCTTGGTTGGGAATATCAAATTGGACAATTGGTGCTAGATTCACTTTTATCTCTACTTCATCTGTAGAAACACAGTTTGTCGTCTTATCTGTTACAGTTAATTTATAGATAGTTGTTTGTGAGGGTTTTACAGTTGGTGTTGCTGTATTGCTCTCTGTTATAGAAGATGAAGGACTACTACTCCATTTATAGGTAAAAGACCCTGTTCCTCCGGAGGCAGATCCTGAAAGCATCAATTCTTCTCCATTACAGATCTCGCCATTAGATCCTGAATTTACATCAACAGGTTTCGGTTCCTTAATCTCATACACTTTGGAAATGGTACATTGAAACTGATCCGTAACAGTCACATTGTAGGAACCCGGACTGAGGTCTTTCAAATCTTTTGCGTTAGAAATAAATCCATCCGGTCCTGTCCAAGAATAAGTAAAAACACTAGTTCCACTCGTAGGATTAAGATTGATAAAACCATTTTTAGATCCATAACAACTAATTCCAAATCCATTAAAGTCAGAAATTTTGTCGTCAAGCTCAATCGAGGGGTTTACGGTAATTCTGTAGATAGTTGGGGATCCTGTGCATTTATCGCCTGTTGTGATGCTTCCACTGACTTCATATTCAATTGTAATAGGTTGTTTGGTTTTGTTTTTAAGTAGCTGGGCTGGCAATTCATTTCCTGATCCACTTGTGATTACACCCTCAATACCTTTAGCATCTGCAGTCCAAGAGAGGGATGTGCCAGCTACATCTGAGGAGAATGCTACTGCGACAGAACTAAGTCCGTCACAAAGTATTTGATCACTTTCTGAAAAAGTAATAGTAGGTGCCGGTTGAACAGTCACCACAAGTTCAAATGGTTTTCCTTGACACGAACCCAATGAAGGAGTAATTAAATAGGTCACTTGCAAAGGGGTGGCCGCTGTGTTCTGAAGCTGCTGTGTTATGGAAGTTGCTGACTGAATTGAATTTGTAGTTCCTAAGATTCCGGGTGGGGTGGAAACAGACCATATAAAAGTTGATCCTGAGATGAGATTAGCAGGTTTGTAATCAAATCCTTCATTACTGCAAATTTCAATTGATTCATTGACATAATTGGGTTCTGGCTTAACTCGAATTATATATTCGGCCGGAATTACAGTACAATTACCTTGTGAAGAACTCGCTATTAATGCGGTAAAAACCACATCAATAGGTTTTCCAGTTGTGTTGATTAATGTTTGTGCAGGGATTTGATTTGTCCCACTTACTGATGCACCGCTCACGTCGCTAGCTGCTGAGGTCCAAGTGATGCTTTCACCAAGCGGGCTTGAAGTGATATTGACCACTTGAGTAGTTTCGCCCGAACATAGCTCTTGGTTGGGAATATCAAATTGGACAATGGGTGCAGGAATTACTTTTATCTCCACTTCATCTGTAGATAGGCAACCTATAGTTTGATTACTTACGGTCAATTTGTATACAGTTGTTTGATTGGGCTTCACAGTTGGTGTTGCTGTATTGCTATCTGTTATAGACGATGCTGGAACACTCGTCCAATCGTAACTAAATGATCCCGTTCCGCCTGATACGGTACCGTTCAATTTGATTTCTTCCCCATTACAGATTTGAGTATCTGTTCCTGCACTTACCGAAGGAATTTCGTTGATAATGAAGGTCTTTTCAGCATCGGTTGTACCGCAGGAAGAAACGACCTCTAATGTGATTTTCCTTTGGCCGGGAGTAGAAAAAGTCACCGGGCCCGAGTCTAAACTTGTAGAAGTCGCAGGTACTCCGCCTTCGAAAGTCCAGAGATAGGCAAGTGGCGCAGAATCACATGAGCTTACTGTTGCCTTTGGGGAGATGGTTATAGGTCCGCAACTGTTGGAAATAGCATCAATCATAATTGTTGGAGGAGCAGTGATGGTAACTTCTTGGACTTTCTTATAAGAACCACAACTTGCCTGGATGTTAAGTGTAACAGTGTAAATTCCGGGATTTTTAAAGATAAAAGTCGGGCTTTCAGTATTTATAGCGGAACCGCTTGCAAATGCCCAGTTCGAAGTCGTGCCGCACTTGCCTTTTGCATAGCTTACCGACCAAGTATTGACTACTCCCGCTAAACCTATAGTATTTGAGGTATTTACAGCCTTCAGGGTAGTTTCTCCGCAAGCTTCAACTTTGTCAAAAGAAAAAGTGAGTGCAGGTGTGGGAATGACTGTCACCGTTTTGATCTCCTCACGGAGTCCACATTTGTTACCGGTGATCAATTTAATGGTGTACGTTCCTGGAGTCGTGAATCGAGGTTTGATTATTTTATTTCCTGAAATCCATGAGGCAGGTATGTTTGGATCAGTTTGTGAGCCCAGTGAACTTCCACTTTGTAAGGTCCAACCAGTTAAAGGGAGTATTTCCCAAATAAATTTCCCTTCAGAATTGCATTTTCCTGAATTACTTACTTCTGTCTTTAGTTGACTAGTATTTTCAATTGTTACATCAATATCCACGCAAAATGATCCATTAGCTATTTTTATTTCTGGAATCGGAGGTTCTGAAACGTAAATGGGAACAACAGAAGCTTGGGATACGGCACAAGGATTTCGTGCTACAATCTTTACTGAAAAAGAATTATCAAATCCATCTGCCGAGGAACCACAAGATGTTTTGGTGAAGGTATGTGAAACCGATGGGGGTGCCGGATGACTAAAAACTTGAACAGGAGATCCATCAGAGAAAGTTACCGTATACTTTGTCCCAACTGGATTGTTTTCTGTTCCCGTAATTGGAAAGGTGAGCGTATCACCAACACAGACATTGGTATTTCCTGGGTTCCCAAGTCCAACAGCTGGATTTGACCCAACAAACACACCATATCTCTTTGATACTTTACATCCGTTTTCTGGCGTGACAGTATAGGTCATGTCGTAGATACCTACAGCATAAGTATGTCTTAACTCCATCCAACCTGCACCACTAAATGGAGGGCTACCATCACCCCAGTTAATTTGGTATAGTATATTCTTTTCAGTTGGCCCAGCTTCATTCACAAATGTGAATTCTGAAGGCTCATTCTCGCAAATAATAAAGTACTTTAAACCTTCAAAGTCAGTTTCTTGCTCTAATAAAGACGTGGTTATATTTAGTGAGGGGATTTCTTTTACCGTAATAACTTTTGTTTTTGTTGCAGTTTTCCCATCAGCAGCTTTTACAGTCAATTTGACCGTGAAAGGTCTTGAGTTTCCACCTACTGCTGAAGAAAAGGTATTAACAGGGTTCTGTAGAATTGATTTTTGGCCATCACCAAAATCCCATTCATAGGTAAATGGCCCAGTTCCAGTCGTTTTATCGGTAAAGCTTATAGCCTGATTTGCGCAGACATTATCCGGGGCAAAGTCAAACTCAGACACTAGGTCTGCCCGATTGAAAAGACTGCTCAGTGGACTTGACCAAAGATTATCAGAACTTAATGTAGAACCGATTGCAATGGAAAGTACAAGGCTTAAACTCAGGAGAATGGTGGCCTTTCTTAAAAAGTGGCTGTTCATATGGAAACTTTTTTTGATCTTATACCAAATTCTGGATGTTTGAGGTATACAAAAGCTTTATCATCAATGTAGATAGCAATTCAATATGATAAAAAGCTTGAATACGATTCTCAATATTTTCAACTAAAGTACCGCAATTTTGGGACTGTTCTGATCAAAAAGTTTTCTGGAATAAATAATGACGAAAGTTGTCGATCAGGTATTAGGTGTAAAATAACGGAGTTCTAGTTAACCAAAATCAAGATAAGTATCCTAAAACGCTGCACATCATAAGTTATTCCAAGCCGTACATTTCAAAAGACTATCAGGAGATTCCTTTGGAGTAATGAAAAAATAAAAGCAACTATTTTCTTAACTCATTTTAGATACTATGTATATCCGCAATTGCACCAGTAAAAATCAAAAGGCAGTTTAACATATAGTAAACACAAGCATTACCGGTATACTTCTCCCGATCGATATCGGAACATCATGGGCCTGCCTCTGTGGCGGGCCTGCCTCGCTGTGGCGGGTATTCCAGCGAGATAAGCAAAGAAAAAGCCATTACTGGAATCACTGCGGATAATCACATTTTTTTTCTAGTGATTCTACTCTATATGCCTCTATTTTAGATTTGAGGCAGTTTGAAATGGTCAGTATTGGGGCAGATTTGAATCTTTGGTTTTTAGACATTCCTTACGCAAAATTGGTGGTTTACCTAAATGGAACCTTTAGATTTGGAAGAACTCAACTATCGTGGAAAAATAGTACACAGGCTGCTGCATTTGGTGTAAGAGGTTTCACTAATACCTTTCAAGTACTACCTGAAATAGGGTATAAATTAAATGGAGATGAGAGGTATAGTCTTGATTTTACTTATTCTCCAATTTGGATCATTTCAGATGAAAGAGGATTTGTCCAGACTGGTGATACCTTTGGTCTGGTGGAGGATAAGCAAACTTTTAAAGTTTCAAAACAAAATAAATTGCATTAAATATCGCTTACAGTATATTTTAATTTTGAATCCAATTCGACTGGTAGGTTTTTCTTTAGATTTAGGTCATTCCACCAATGGGATAAATGGTCAAATAATTTTTCTCAATGTCAAATTGGATACTCGCCCTTTATAAGTAAGTGAGCTCTTAATAAAATTAGTTGGGAATACTCTGCGGATAGATTGATATGGTTTTATAAATGATTTGGTTTAGTGCTTTTGAAACTCATTTTAAACTTATCTTATTATTTCTCTAATTTTCTCCAATACCATTGTTTTGATCATGGGCGGCTATTTTTTCGGGTCTGTCATTCTAAATAGTAGCTTTCCTGGCATTGCTTAATCTATCTCTATTTAAGGTGCTTGATTTATTTGGGAAAGCCATCGTATGTGACTTTGGATGATGGGTTTTTATTTATAAGAGTGAAAGACTTATGATCTAAGGCTAGATAAGTTTTGAATTTGAAATATTCCT
>JBDNIP010000558.1:0-14799 GCA_041688245.1 Algoriphagus sp. | reverse complement strand
GCATTATCTTTCTCAAGAATTACTGCGATGATTGGTCCAGAAGACATGTAAGTGCAAAGATCATTGTAAAAAGGTCTTTCTTGGTGCACTTCGTAAAATTTACCGGCTTGCGTAGGAGTCAATTGAGTAGCTCTCATGGCCACGATATTGAAGCCAGCGGCCTCGATCATTTTCAAAATAGCGCCAGAGTTGCCAGCTTTGAAAGCATCTGGCTTAATCATGGTAAATGTTCTGTTTGTTGCCATGGGTTTTTATATTTTCATTTGTTTAAATCGGAGACAAACATAGAGTAATAAAAGGCATTCTCCGAAAAACTTGGAGATTTACACCTTAGCCACTTAATTTTCAGGCAAATGGCTTAGTTGGGATTTGTCAAAAAAATATTGACCTTTACGACTTACAAAAGCCAAAGTGCCGCTAAATATCTATGAAGGAAGCTTTATCCTTATTTGCAAAAAAGATATCCTACCCCAAGAAAATATTTATCACTACCCATGTGAAGCCTGATGCAGATGCATTGGGCTCATCTCTTGGATTGGCTAACTATCTGATCAAGAAGGGTCATGATGTTTCTGTGGTAACGCCCTCTGATTACCCCAGTTTTCTAAAGTGGATGAAAGGAAATGAAGCCGTACTTGATTTCAGTAATCCGGATGATGTCGTTCAAGCCAAGAAAAAACTGGAAGCAGCAGATTTAATTTTTTGTCTTGATTTTTCAGTGCTGAATCGAGTCAATGAACTTGGAGATCTTATCAAAGATTCTAATGCCTACGTAGTAAATATTGATCACCATCAGGATCCAGAAGATTTTGCAGATTACAGACTGTGGAGTACCAAGGCAGCTGCCACCTGTGAGCTGGTTTATGAATTGATCGTGGATCTGGGTGATAAAGATTTGATCGATAAAGCTATTGCGGAGTGCCTCTACGCGGGTATTATGACAGATACCGGTGGGTTTCGCCACCCAAATACCACTAAAAACGTTCATCTCGTAGTGGCTGAATTGTTAGAGCTAGGAGCTGATAGCTCACAGATAGCCAACTGGATTTACGATTCCAACTCAGTGAATAGACTTAAATTTATCGGGTTTGCAATCTCCAGAAGACTAGTAGTCCGAGAGGATCTTCATTTAGCATATTTCTCAATCAGCAAAAAAGATCTTAAAAAATATCAAAGTCAGACCGGAGACACAGAGGGTTTAGTCAATTATGCTCTATCTTTAGAAGGAATTAAGTTAGCAGCCTTGTTCTCTGAGCGTGAAGACGGTATTAAGATTTCCTTTCGATCATGTACAGCTATAGCGGTGAATAAATTTGCAGCGCAGTATTTCAATGGTGGAGGTCATAAAAATGCTGCTGGTGGGAAGTCCTGTCTAAGTCTGAAAGAAACCTTGGTATTATTTGAATCGCTCGTCGAAGAGCATCAGGAGGAAATATTTAATCCAAAACCAGTTTCCGTCTAAATTCCTTTCTATAGCATCACCTTGAACAATCACATAACCTTTATGAAAAACACACAAAGCCTAATGGCACTTGTAGTTGCACTATTAGGTGCAACTACCATGTCCTCTTGTCAAAAAACAAAAGTGACTGATAAAGATGGAATAGAATATAAGTACATCAAGGAAGGCTCCGAAAAAGCACCGAACGGACATTTCTTGCTCTACAATCTGCAGATTACAAATGGTACTGATTCAGTAATCTATACCACCGCAGGTCAACCAATGCCAGGCTATCTGATGGCAAATGATTCGATGCCAGCCAATAATGGAATGGATGAGATTTTTCTGCATCTAAGAAAAGGAGATAGCATCGTATTCCAGTCTACTGCTAAAATAATATTTGGTGAAAATGTACCTCCTTTCTTAAAAGAAGAAGAAACAGTAAAAGTCAATCTCGGGGCATTTGAAGTAATGGATGAGACAGCAATTCAGGCCTATTTTGAGAAAATGATGGCTGCTGAAGACTCAAAAAAATCAGGACGAGCTGTAGAAATACTTGCTGAGGAAGCAAAAGTAATTGAAGCCTATGCTGCTGATAAAGGCCTAAGTGTTCAGAAGACTGCCAACGGTTTGTATTATGCGATTGAACTAGAAGGAGCAGGTGAGGTAACTAGTCCTGGAACTACTATGTATGTCAACTATGCAGGTTACTTACTTGACGGAACGCTTTTTGATACTTCATACCCTGAAATTGCAAAAGCCAACAACATGTTCAATGAGGGTAGAGAGTATGGTCCACTTCCTGTGAATGTAGGAATGGGTCAGGTAATACCAGGGTGGGACGAAGGCTTGATGTTATTGAAGAATGGTTCAAAAGCTAAATTTTTGATCCCATCTCCTTTGGGTTATGGAGAAGCTGGCGCCGGAGGAATGATTGGGCCGAACTCAATTTTAGTATTTGACGTAGAAGTGACAGACGTACAAAAATAAGCTTACCAAAAAATCCAGTATGAAAATCAAAACAGCGAGTACTCTTTTTCTTTTCCTTATTTCAATCCTTTCTTTTTCTTGTATTGACGAAGGTCAAACTCTTGATGCTATTTTTGATAAAGACGTAAAAGCGATAGCAGAATACCTAGATGCCAGCGATATGGTCAATGTAAAGGAGCTCATAGACCCTGTGACTGGAATTTCTGTAATCTGGCAAGAGGTTTCAGGGAGCGGATCAGTGATCACAAGAGGTGACACTATTGCGGCAGATTACACTGGAAGGTTTTTGAATGATGTAGTTTTTGATTCCTCCATCGATTCAGTTGCAAGGGCGAATAACGTCTTCAGACCTCAAGGAATATATGTGCCAATTAGATTCCGTACGAGCTCTGATGTTGTTGGAAATCGTCAACCCAGAGTGATCCCAGGATTTGAGCTTGGTCTGTTACAATTGGAGCGAGGTGACAAAGCAACAATTATAATTCCTTCAGAGCTTGCCTATGGCAATGATGCTCGACAAGGTATTCCGCAGAATTCCGTATTGATTTTTGAGGTGGAGTTATTTGAAGTGAAAACTGGACCACAGCAATAATGAAAAATAACAAGAATTTATTTGCGCTTTTTGTACTGATTTTAGGATTAGCGAGTTGCGAACAGAACAATCCGTTTGACAGGGGTCCTATCTATGATCCAGTGGCTAATTTGGAGATTGAGCGGAAATTGATTGATACCTACTTAGCCACTGCGGAAATTGATAGCCTGTATCGGATTCATGATCCAAGCGGAGTCGTAATAATTGTCCAAGAACAAGGAAGTGGAACAAGACCCACACGCGGAACTGTGGTTCATACGGACTACACTGGCTCATTAATGAGCGATGGCTCTATCTTTGACACAAGTCTTGAAGACGTAGCAAGAGAAAATAATATTTATGTCGAAGGGAGAACCTACTCGTTTTTAAGTGTTGTGATTGGTTCTGGAGGAGTAATAAGAGGTTGGGATATCGGTTTTAGAAGGTTAAGACCAAGCTCCAAAGCACTATTCATTATTCCTTCTCCTTATGGTTACGAAGCAGAAAATAAGACTGGAATTCCACCAAACTCGGTTTTGGTTTTTGAGGTGGATTTCAGAGGAATTGATTAATAAGGGGGCTTCGGCCCTCTTTATTTTTTAAATTCTTTTAATGGCTAAGGCCAAAAAGGTTTCGTAGAGAACCAAAATTCAGAATACTAATACATATTGTGTATTTGTATGTTTATCTTCTAAGATCAAGGTTCAACCTAATCTGATTCTCCAAACGTTGGCTTTACCTATTCTTTAATTTCCGTCTGCAAATTCAAAATTCGCGAATATTTTTTTAGATCCATGGGAAAAATGCTGGGACTTTTTCCTGATATTCAATGTAAGACTGACCGTATAAATCAACCAGATTTTTTTCTTCAAAATAGATTCCTATCGGAATATAAATAGTCAAACAGATCAGATGGACTGCGGCAGCAGCTGTACCTGCAAACAAAAAGTAACCGATAAAGATCAATACAAAGCCCGCATAAAGTGGATGCCGTATCTTGGAATATAGTCCAGAAACTACCAGCTCATCCACTTGATCTGATCCAGAAGAGATTCCAAGAAGTCGAGAAAGAGAAATCTGCTTGGCAGATTTGACCATAATTATCGTTCCGAATCCAGCAAAGACATAAGCTAGGTATTCAGTGATTGAGCCTTTGGTAAGGATTTGGTAAGTCGGAATCAAGGCAGATTGGAAGAGAATTCCTACAAAGAAAAGGCTCGAAGTCAGAGAATAAATAAGTGCATACCAATTAATTGTCATTCCAATTTTTCTCCGAAAAATTTTTTTTAACTTCAATCCCGTAAGGCTGAAATCAAGTGTGTATAATAGTGACCAACTTACGACTAGAAGTAAATAATCCATTGATTTAGTTTTGATCCATTGATATTCAACTTATGAAAATCGGAATAATTCGTGAAGGAAAAAATCCTCCAGATAAGCGAGTAGCTTTTATGCCAGCTCAGCTCAAAGAAATTCAGGCCAGTTATGGAGATGATATCAGCTTTGTGGTACAATCTAGTGAAGTGAGAACTATCAAGGATCATGAATACTTAGATGAGGATGTGGCTGTGGTCGAGGATGTTTCGACCTGTGATGTGTTTTTCGGGGTGAAAGAAGTTCAGATCGATCAGTTAATTCCTGAAAAGACTTATTTTTTCTTTTCTCATACTATGAAAAAGCAGTCCTACAATCGAAAATTGCTTCAGGCTGTTTTAGAGAAAAATATCCGACTGATAGATTATGAAGTGCTCAAGGACGAATTTGGAAACCGAGTAGTTGCCTTCGGACGCTGGGCAGGAATCGTAGGCTCATACAATGCTTTTTGGACCTATGGTAAAAAAACTGCCCTCTTTGACTTGAAGCGCGCTCATGAATGCCATGATTTGGATGAGCTGGGGCAAGAGCTAATTAAAGTACAATTGCCACCAATAAAGATAGTTATTACCGGAACAGGAAGAGTTGCAAAAGGGGCAGCGGAAGTCTTGGAAAAACTTCAAATCAAGCAAGTTTCTATCGAAGAGTTCTTATTCCGCTATTTGGAAGAGCCTGTTTTTGTGATGTTGAAAACTGAGGATTATAACCGTAGAAAATCAGATGGAGGATATGATAAAACAGAGTTTTACGAGTATCCAGAGTTATACGAGAGTCATTTCCAAAAATTCACCGAAGTAGCAGAGATACTGATTGCTTCGGCTTATTGGGATCCCGAAGCACCTCGATTATTTGATTTGACGGATGTTGCTAGTGATGATTTTCAGATCTCGGTGATCGCTGATATTTCTTGTGATGTTAATGGATCAGTACCCACTACGGTCAAGACTTCGACTATTATTGACCCTGTTTTTGATATTGATCGTCTGACAGGCAGAGCTATTTCAGCATTCGGAAGTCAGACTAGTATCTCAGTGATGGCCATTGATAATTTACCCTGTGAACTACCAAGAGAAGCAAGTCGGGAATTTGGCGAGAATCTAAGTAAATGGATTATTCCTGAATTATTTAAGGAAATATCAGCCATGTTGGAGCGTGCGACTATAGCAAGAGATGGAGATTTGACCTTAGAATTCATGTACCTGTCGGATTTCGTAAGAGAAGATGATTAATCTCAATCAATTTCTTGAGGCAGAGCTTCTGCATCCTCGAATGAATTCCAGCGAGTTGGAAATATTTATTCAGCAAGCAATACAAAATCTTGTGGTTTCCTGTCTAATTCCCTCCTTCTGGGTGAAAAAAGTAGCTCGGGAATTAAAAGAAAGTGGTGTGCAAGTTTCCGCTTATGTAGGCTATCCTTTCGGCTTTCAGGATACAGCCACAAAAGCCTTTGAAGCCAAAGAGGCAATTCGCCAAGGAGCAGATGAGATAGATCTGGTATGGTCGCAAACTGCATTCCACAGCGGAATGAATTGGCCGAAAATAGAAATTGCTCAGCTTTCAAAGATTTGTCATGAAGAAGGGAAACTATTGAAAGTGACAATTGAGGCAAATTTCTTATCAGATCAACAACTCCAAGAAGCCTGCTTAATCTGTCAAGATGCTGGCGCAGACTTTATCAAGACGACTACTGGAATCAATAGTCAACGAACTAATGATCAGCAACTGGTACACATGCGAAAGGTCCTATCAGCTAATGTGGGGCTAATCGCTGCCGGGTCGGCCGATTTGGAAGAAAGTCTTTCCTATATCAAAGCTGGTGCGGATCGGGTTTGTACTGCTTCAGCTTTTAAGCAGCTTAAAGTCTGGAAGGGTAAAACTGCTTAATCCTTACTGAAATAAATCAATAGGAAAGGAATAATAAAAAAGGTAAGTAGAATGTAAGCAAACCCTATAAATCTGCTCTCCACAGATTTTTTCCCCATCCAAGTAGCGATTTTGACAGGAATATTTCTTACGATGGGAAAGGGCATGAAAATCAATGCTCCGAACAGATTAAATAAGAAATGAACCAATGCCAGCGCAATGGCTGCTTCCGTCTTGTAGATCGCAGCAATGGCAGCGGTAATGGTAGTTCCGATATTTGCCCCGATTAAGAAAGGGAAAGATTTGGGAAGTGATACTTTTTTATTGGCTACCAAGGGTACCACAAGCGAGGTAGTCACCGTACTAGACTGCACCGCAGCAGTAAAAAATGTCCCATAGATCAATGCCATGTAAGGATTCTTGAAAATGAAATTACGGAACTCATTAAACGAGTCAACAACAAAAGCTTTATAGACTGAGGTGGAGAGTAATTTGATTGCCCCAAAAACCATAAAAATGGCAATCAGCGTTGTGAAGAATGGAATACTGATAGTCTTGGAGATTAGATCTGTAAGTGGTCGGGTAAAGACCTTGTTGTAAACTATGGGTCCTAAATAACTTTCATCAGAAGCAAAAAGGTGCGCAATAGACATAGCCATTTTTGACAAGAATCCGAATGAAATCTCTAAAGGAAGTAGAATCAATACCGTGAAAATATTGAAAATATCATGGAGAATACCTGCAGAGAGCGCTCGCTTGAATTGTTTCCTATTCATGACATAGGATAGCGATACGAGCGTTGAGGTCAAAGTGGTTCCAATGTTTGCCCCCATGACCATCGGAACAGCTTGTTCCAGGGAAAGATTTCCTGCTGCCACCACAGCTACTATGCTCGCTGTTACCGTAGAACTGCTCTGAATTAAGGCAGTCATCAATAAGCCAATGAACAGACTAACGAAGGGATTTCTTGTTGCGAGCAGAATATCTTCTGCCACATCATTATTGAGTTGGCTCATTGCTACCGTGAGCAAATCGATAGCAAAAATAAATAATAGCAAAGCTAAGAGCATAATTATATAGCTTTTAGCTTTGCTATGCTTCTTTTTTTGCAATTCGATCGGTTCCATTTTTTTTAACTTGCTCTAAGTTGTTTATCGTGTATTACAAGGGAATGACTACAAACACTTGTATGATTGCCAGCATCATACTTGGATTGATTTATGAGTAAAAATTCAAATTATTTTTCGGAAAACAAGGTGATAAACTTCAAAACTCTGTAATTAGGGCATACTTAACAATTTGTTAATATAAAGGTCGAATTATCTTTTCTAATTTTGGGTCACCAAATAACTCTTGCCTAATGGCAAAAAAAACAATAGATCAAAACATCAATCAAGATAAGCTCTCCAAAAGTGCTTATTCGCTTTTTGACTTTACAAAAAAAGAAAAGCCATTCCTGATTGTGATTTGCATTCTAATCTCCATTGCGGGCCTTATCACTCCTTATACTTATGTAGCAATGTGGTTTGGCTTTGCTTTAGCCGCGTATTCAGCGATTGCAAATGACAGTATTCAGACTATCGGTACCTTTATAGCATCTAATCAAAACCGGAAATGGTATTGGCTTTGGTTATTTATGGGCTTGATCTTTGTTGCGACGGTTACCTACAGTTGGTTTACATTTAATGGAGATGTAAGTTATGAGAGACTTAGTGTTCCTGGATTAGAAAAGGCCCCGGAGAGTTTTGTGTTTCTCCAGTTGGCAGCCCCGATTGTGTTGTTGATTATGACTAGACTTAGGATGCCAGTGTCAACAACCTTTTTGCTTTTAAATGTATTTACCTACAAGGCGGGTACCATACTAGAGGTGATGAAGAAAAGTTTTTTGGGTTACTTCTTAGCTTTTTTTGTAGCTATTATCGTCTGGTACGCTGTTGAGCGCTTGGTCAAAGATTACCTCAAAGGCGAAGCAAAGCCCTATTGGACAGTTCTCCAATGGGTTACTTCAGGGACGCTTTGGGCAGTGTGGATTATGCAGGATGCTGCTAACATTGCAGTCTTTCTGCCAAGACAATTATCCGTATTTGAATTTATAGCATATGCTGGCTTCGTTTTCATTGGAATAGGCTTTTTATTCTATCTGAAAGGAGATAAAATCCAAGCAATCGTAAATGAGAAATCAAATGTGACTGATGTTCGGGCAGCCACTATTGTGGATTTCGTTTATGCTATTATTTTGATCTATTTTAAAGTCTACAGTAATGTCCCAATGAGCACTACTTGGGTATTTATAGGTTTGCTAGGCGGAAGAGAATTGGCAATAGCACTGGGTAAAGTAGGTAAGGAAAAGAAGCGAAAAATGCTTGTAATTCGGGCCTATCGACTAGCCAAAAATGATGTGGTTAAGGCATTTATAGGACTTGTAGTTTCTTTGATCCTTGCAGTAGTCATCAATGAAGGAGTGAGAAACGAAATTATCGATATGCTTAACTTTTAGCTTTGGAGCTCTTCAGCCACGAATATTTTATGAATGAGGCCTTAAAACAGGCTCAATATGCCTTCGAAGAAGGTGAGATTCCAGTTGGAGCAGTGATTGTCTCCAGGGATAGAATAATTGCTAAAGGTTATAATCAAACTGAAAAGCTGAATGATGTGACCGCGCATGCAGAAATGCTGTCCATCACTTCGGCGGCAAATTATTTAGGAGCAAAGTACCTAATCGATTGTAGGCTTTATGTTACGTTGGAACCTTGTATGATGTGTGGGGGGGCGCTTTTTTGGTCTCAAATTGGAGAGATTCATTATGCTGCCACAGATAGTAAAAGAGGATGTATGAAAAACGAATCTCCAATACTTCACCCGAAGACAAAAATTTTTGCCGGAACACTTGCTAAAGAAGCAGAATCGCTACTGAATTTATTTTTCAAAAGACTCAGAAATTGAACGAAAGTTCAATCTCAAAGAACCTTTTTTAGACAGTGCTAGTTAACGTAAAAGATTATTTAAATCATTTTAACTCAATGTATACCCTTTAAATTTTAAGAAAATGGCCTTTGAACTACCAGCTCTCCCTTATGCAACTGATGCACTGGAACCTAATATCGACACAAGAACGATGGAGATTCACTACGGGAAACATCATAACGGTTATGTGACCAACTTGAACAATGCTATTGCAGGCACTGATCTTGAAGGTAAAAGTTTAGAAGAACTTTTAAAAGTAGCTGGCTCAAATACTGCAGTTCGGAACAATGGCGGTGGATATTACAACCACAGTCTTTTCTGGACTATCTTATCTCCAACTGGTGGAGGAGCTCCAACTGGTGAACTAGCCGCCGCTATTGATGCAAAGTTTGGTTCTTATGATGCCTTCAAAGAGACATTTAGCAAGGCTGCTGCTACCCGATTTGGTTCAGGCTGGGCTTGGTTGTCTGTAGATACTGAAAAGGAGCTATACGTTTGCTCTTCTCCTAATCAAGATAATCCTTTGATGGATATCTCAGAATATCCCGGCATCCCAATCATGGGATTAGATGTATGGGAGCACGCATATTATTTGAATTACCAAAATAGAAGACCAGACTATATCGCCGCATTTTGGAATATGGTCAACTGGGACGAAGTGAGTAAAAACTATGCGGCTGCAAAATAATCTGTTCCAAAAAAGAAAACTAGTGAATTTGAATCTCCAATCTGAAAAGCTTGGAGATTTTTTTATGCTAAAACTGTACGGAAAAACTGTACGATTTTGTAACAGTAGTTTGGGAAAAAATTAAATAAATATTCATTTACAGCGATTTTGAGCAGATTTTAAGCCTTGGCATTTTATTTTCGTAAGGTGGTATGAAAATGTAACCAACTACTGTTGAAATGAAAACCAATAACATCATCTTTTTTGCCTTCCTTTTCTACCTCCTGGGGATAAGTACGATTGCAGCAAAGGAAGTCAGCAAAATCTCTGGCAAAATACTGGATCAGAAAGGTGAGGCAGTGCCTTATGCCAATGTGGCTTTGATTGATATATCCGGAGGAGGATTAGTGGATGGCGCAGTATCCAACGAGTTCGGAGAATTCCTGATCGAAACTGTAAAAACTGGTGAGGTCAAACTTGTCATTTCCTCCATAGGTTTCCAAAGCTTTGAGTCTGCTGCCTTTGAGTTGACTTCGGGATTGACAAAGGACATGGGGATCTTGAATATTGTGGATGAAATGACGGGGCTCGGTGAAGTGATCGTTCGCTCGACCCGACCCGAAATCATCCTAGCACCTGATAAGATGATTATCAATGTAGAAGGAACCGCCATGGCAGAAGGATCCAATGTGCTGGATGTTATCGGAAGATCGCCCGGAATCTATGTAGATCAGGATGGGATCATCAATCTCAATGGCCGTGCAGGCGTAGTGGTGATGATCAATGATCGCCAAACCTACATGAGCGCAACAGACTTAGCCAATTTCCTCCGAGCCATGCCTGCGGATAACATTAAGAGTCTGGAAGTAATCAATAATCCTTCTGCACGATTTGATGCAGAAGGTTCGGCAGGAGTGATCAATATTATTTTAAAAAAGAATACGGTCGATGGTGTCTTTGGGAATGTCCAAATGGGCGGGCAGTATAATGGACTTTGGGCACCGATTGCGGGGCTGGCTTTAAATGTCAAAAAAGGAAAGTGGACGACTAATGCCAACCTGAACTTCAATGAATACGCGATCTACAATGATCTTGAGATCAAGCGAAATTTCACACTTCCGGAAGGAGTCTCAAATTTCAGTCAAGAATCAAGAATTAAGTCAAGAGATAAAAACTTGTTTTTCAGTGGAGCGGCTAATTATGAAATCAATGCAAATCACAACTTGGCCTTGAACATGCAAGCATCGAACTCCAATAGTGTAAATACGAATAGATCCACCACAGAAATTACCAGCCCTACACTATTGGAAAATAGCTATCTGAATTCGGATAATAATGCAGCAGAACACAGTGACCGGGTTTTTACGAATCTACATTATGAGGGAAAACTCGATACGTTGGGTACCAAAATCACTTCAGATGTTGACTTTACCCGGATGAACTCAGATAGTGAAGCACTCCTTTCAAATCTCTCTTGGACTGGACAAGATGAGCTAACTGGAATCCGTGATCGAATCTCGACGCTGAATGACATGTATTACACTATCTTGACCGCCAAAGTGGATTTCATAAAACCCCTAGAAAATGGAAGTACTTTCGAGACAGGTTTGAAAGGGTCTTGGGTAAAATCGGATAATAATCTGGACTTAAGCCGATCCAATGAAGATAGTCCATTCACACCTGATCCGAGCAGTAATAAGTTTATCTACCATGAAAATGTGCTGGCTGCTTATGCTTCCTATAAAGGTAAATTTTCAGAGAAATTTTCCTTTCAAGCCGGCTTAAGAGGGGAATACTCAGATATTGAGGGAAACTCGGTGACTTTGGCACAGGTGAATACGCAAAACTATTTCAATCTCTTCCCAAGCGCATTTATCCAGCACAAAGTCAGTGAAAATTACCAGATCGTATATACAGCAAATCGTCGAATCACTCGACCGAATTATAGATTGTTGAATCCCTTTGTGTATTACATTGATCCATTGACTTCTGAGACAGGGAACCCAAATCTACAGCCACAGTATGCGACAAATTTCGAAATGAACCATATAGTGAAAGGGATCTATCAGTTCACGGTTGGATATTCAAAGACCGAAGATGCTTTTATGCAGGTCTTCATCCAAAATCAAGAAAACCGTTCGACCACAACCTTTACGGATAATTTTGACAAAACTAGAAATGCCAATTTCCGAGCGATAGTGCCAGTTCTAATCAAAGAATGGTGGGGAACATCCAATATGCTGCAGGTGAATTACAACCGGTTCAAATCCCAGATTGGAGAGGATTTGTTAGATAACGCTCAAACCTCATTCATGCTCAGATCGCAACATAACTTCACTTTACCTGAAGGCTTCAAACTGGAAGTGATGGGAATGTATCTAGGCCCACAAATTTGGGGACAAGGCTTTATCGAAGGTTTTGGTTGGGTGGATGCCGGAGTGACCAAATCAATTACGAAAGATAAACTGACTATTGCAGTCAACGGAACGGACCTTTTCCGTACTCAGATCATTCGAGCAAATGTTGAATTTGCAGCTATCGATACCTCTTTTAGGCAATATCGGAGTAATCAAGGAGTTCGGTTTACCCTTCGGTATCGTTTTTCTAAAGGTGATAATTTCCGGGTCGATAATAACTCTGGAAGTGATGAGGAAAGGAATAGACTGAATTAAACCATGCTATAAAACACAATACGCTGAAGTCTTCACTCCGGCTTATTGTATTTTAATTCCATTTTTAAGTTTTGAAATGATACAAGAATATCATCACTCCTGAGAAGGCAGGTTTTTTCTGACCTTTGATTTCCAGTTTGACCTCCACTTCAGCTTTTATTGTACCGCGAAGATTTGCCACAGATTTGAGCTTGGCCACGAGCCGGACTTCGCTGTCTACCACTACAGGATTTGCAAATCGAAGCGATTCGATTCCGTAGTTTATCATCATTTTTAGATTTCGCACATCCACGATTTGCTCCCATAGGTAAGGCACGATACTCAATGTCAGGTATCCGTGAGCAATGGTATTTCCAAAGGTTCCTTCAATCTTGGCGCGGTCCGGATCCGTATGGATCCATTGATGATCGTGAGTAGCGGTCGCAAATTGATCAATTTGTTTCTGAGTGATTTTGAAATAATCTGAAGCTCCTAATTTTTGTCCATTATACTGTTCAAATTCAGCAAAGCTTGCTATGATAACTGGCGACATTTAAATCTTATTTGATAAAAATTCAAATTAGGCAAGTTTATTTGGGAATTACAAGCTGAAAAAGCATAAATAGGCTCCAAATTTTTAGCCTCAAACCACATAATAAAAAGGGTGAAAATATATTCTACCCAGTATATTAGTTTCTCAAATCTTTCGCTTATTTTTCAATGCTGTTATACCTCTAATTCATGCTGTCTTTTCTAGTAGGATTTTTCTTATTCATACCTTCTGTTATTCACATAGATACATTGACTAGCTCGAAGGATATAGCTATTCACTCTTTTTTAACAGAAAAAAAGGCGCTGACTATTTCAGAAGATTTTCAAGTCGTTACGACAAATGAAATCAGTATGCTGATCACCTCAGCCGAAGGTTTGAAGCATGCCACTACTATTCTCGGTTATGACCGGCTAAATGAGATCATCAATTTTGAATTGGAGGTAATTGATCCAATCAGTAAAAAGAGTGTTCAGAAAGTAAAGTTGAAAGATATGAGCGATTTTTCAGCTTATTCTACGGTGTCGATTTTTGATGATAATCGGTATAAGCGCTATGAGGTGAAAAGCGGCAAATTCCCGATTCAAGTCAATATAATAACTCAGGTTAAATCCAAAACCAATTTTTTCTTACCTAATTGGGTTCCCGTCCATCATTATAATCAAAAAGTAGTTTCCTCCACATTTGAGGTCGATTATCCCACCACACATGGTTTAAGAGTAAAGGAATTGAACCTCTTGGGAAGAAAGGCAGAAGAGGAACTAGGTGGGCGAACTCGAATGATATGGGTAGAAAATGATCTTCCCGTCCAAGAGCCAGATCTCAACGATGAGGAGGATCATCGTTTGCTTTTAGCTCCGATCAAATTTGGCTTAGAGAATTATGTGGGGACTATGGATGATTGGTCCGGCCTTGCTTCTTTTTTGACCCAGCTGAATCAAAATAGAAATGACCTTTCTGTAGATTTTAAGGCATTGATTCGAGAGATGACTGCGAGCGCTGGAAGTACTTATGAGAAAATAGATATTCTTTACAGCTACCTGCAGCGAAACTATCGCTATGTCAGCATCCAACTCGGTATTGGTGGCTGGCAGAGTATGAAGACAGCAGATGTGGTGAAGTATGCTTATGGCGACTGCAAAGCATTGACATTTCTTATGCAGAGTATGTTGGCAGAGGTAGGGATAGAATCTAATTATACCTTGGTTTTTGCAGGTCAGGATGAAGATGATATTAAGGTTGACTTTCCGAGCAATCAGTTCAATCATGTCATCCTACAAGCCATGGATGGTGATCAGCCAGTTTGGCTTGAGTGCACTTCAAATAGTCTTCCTGCAGGCTACTTGGGAGATTTTACGAAAAACAGGCATGTGCTCGTAACTAGTAATGACGGTGGATATTTGACCAGAACCCCAGATTATAAAAGTATGGATTGGAATACTGCAAGATCCCGAACTAGAATTGAGATTGACTCCCAAGGAAATGCGAAAATCAATACCAATCAAAGCTATCAAGGAAATCCTGCCGGTGATCTGATTTATCTTAAAACACAACTTGATACCCGGGAACAACGGGATTATTTCAACAAAAACTCAGCGGTGAGTGGGTTGATTATTGAGAATCTGACTTTCGAGTTGGATAAAAAGGATTCGATTCCATTAGCGCAGGTTTCCTATGAAGGCGTGATTCAAAGGTTCACTCAAAACACTTCGAAGCGTGTCATTCTTC
>JBDNIP010000557.1:0-2446 GCA_041688245.1 Algoriphagus sp. | reverse complement strand
TCCTGGGATTCCGGGAATATTATCTACGGCGTCACCCATCAGTCCGAGGATATCGCGCACCTGATCCACATTTTCGATATCCCACTTTTCACAGATTTCCTTGGGTCCCATCACGTCGACATCATTTCCCATAAATTTGGGTTTATAGAGAAAAATATGATCATCGACCAGCTGACCATAGTCCTTGTCGGGAGTCATCATGTAAACAGTGAAATTTTCTTTTTCAGCTTTTTTAGACAAAGTTCCAATCACGTCATCTGCCTCAAATCCATCTAGCTCCAGGATAGGAATGTTAAAGGCTTTTACAATTTGTTTGACCCAAGGAATCGCTAGTGAGATATCTTCTGGCTGTTCTTGTCTATTGGCTTTGTAAGCTTCATACTGAATATGCCGGAAAGTTGGCGCTTTTGTATCAAAAGCGACCCCAATATGGGTAGGTTTTTCCTTCTCGAGTACTTCTAAAAGTGTATTTGTAAATCCCAACATTACACCGGTATTCAGCCCTTTAGAGTTGATTCTGGGGTTTTTGCTAAAAGCAAAATGGGCGCGGTAAATTAGCGCCATGGCATCTAATAAAAATAGCTTATAAGGCTGATTTTGAGACATTTTTTCAGATTTAGGAATAATTTTAAAGCCTACAAAGGCAATCCAAGGTACAAAAAATACTCAGTAACAGTCCAAAAAAATACCCTTGGTATACTGTGATGACAGCTTTTGACTATCCTTTTGGTAATAGTGTCATCATCATTTACTAGCTTAAAACATTAAAAGACAATCTTATCATCTTCCCTGCTGATTTCAGGCCAAATGGTCATAGCGGATTCACGCGATAAGTCTGATGCTAACAAAGAAAAAAACTGAGCTTATTAAGTTCAGCAAGAACCACTAGCGGAAGTAGGAGTGTGGGTAGCTGAGATTAAGTCAATGGAGTTTCATGAGATATCCAATAATGAACGAAAAGATATCCGTGAGGAGTTGAAATTTATGAAAGCTGAACCAGGGAACAATGGAAATAGAGTATACTTTTCAGTAGGGTCGATACTTGTTATTTTATTGATTTTGATCCTAATTATCAGTACAGATTTAATTTCAAAAAAGCCACACATTTCTTTCGTTTTTTGTGTTAATCCATTTCTACAATGATTTTTCACAAATAAACAAAATAACTAGTTGGCTTTTAACCCGAGGGACTGTCTTCATCAATTGATTCAAAATAGTGCTTCACACTTAGCGCCCTTATGTAGATCCAGACTAAAGGAATTATCCAAAGTAATTCATTGAAAATAAGTAGAAATGCACTTCGCTTATTCCACCCAAGCCCCGGTAAAAAGAAAATGGCAAACCAACTGGCAAGTAAAATTTTCCCCACCATTCCACCCAAAATTAACTTGATCCAACTCACAGGATAGAAGGAGCTTACAAATAATACAAGCCCAACTAAAAGCCCAAAATTTCCAAACCAGCTTGGGTTTAGCTCCTGAGAAAATGAATTTCCCATCGCAATCCAATTTATTAAAGTGCTACCATACCACTTGAAAAAAGCCGACCAGGCAATTGTGTACATTCCCGCCAGCAGCAGCAGACCTCTGAAATACATGGGGAAAATGGGGAATGGAGCTTTTTGATCCATGAATGGTTTGATTATTTAAGGCATATTGAACACCTTGAGTGCGTACTTGTTCGATTTACACACAAAACTATCCAATGAAAACTAATCACACCCCTCGCTCTCCAGTTTTTCTCATATTGGGAGCATTTGCATTCCTTGCATTAGGCTTCACGCTAGGAAAAAAAGTTACAGAAATCTCTCCAATTTCCATTGAAGGCGCCTCTGAGATCTTTGGGCTTTCTTTTTCACCGGCAGAAAAAGACAGTATGATCGGGAATTTGAAGAATCAATTGGCAAATTATGAAACCCTCAGAAAAACAAAATTGGATAATTCCGTCCCTACTTCTCTGGTTTTCAACCCACTTCCAATCGGCTTTCAACCAGACCAAACTCAAAATCCCTTGGATTGGGGTTTACCGATTTCGGTTTCTTTGCCAGAGAAAGATTCTGACATCGCATATCTGCCGGTACATGAATTAGCAGTGTTGATCAAAAATAAAAAAATCAGTTCTGAGCGATTGACCAGAATCTACCTCGATCGGATCAATACCTATGCCGATACCCTTCAATGCTTAATTACGCTGATGGAAACTACAGCCTTGGACAAAGCTAAAGCGATGGATGCTGAGCTCGCTGCAGGAAAGTACCGCGGTCCACTTCATGGCATTCCCTATGGAATTAAAGATTTGCTGGCAGTCAGAGGGACTAAAACAACATGGGGAGCCATGCCCTATAAAGATCAGGTTATCGATGAGACAGCCACAGTTGTTGAACGATTAAATGAAGCAGGAGGCGTTTTGGTTGGGAAGTTCACACTTGGGGCTCTTGCGATGGGTG
>JBDNIP010000556.1:0-3996 GCA_041688245.1 Algoriphagus sp. | reverse complement strand
TTTTGATTTTATTGCTTTCATCTAACAGTCAAAAAACTGTGCCTAGGGGAAGTTTTGCTTTTTCTATACGCCCTGATTTGAACTTCTTTATTTGAAAAATAGAAGTCTCGAACTAGTGAACCGAAGTATCCGGAAATTCAGAAAGTCGTTTTTTGAGCTTTAAACGATTCTATCAAGGTTAGCAATCACTGGAAAGCTATCCCCATTTCGAGAGATTAATTCCCAAAGTTTTGTTTGAAAAGCCTTGGTTAATGCCCTATTCTAATCAAAGGGCTGATTTGGAATTGGTGAAGCTAGTTTATCAGAATGCCTTGCGCTCGGAACAACTATTGCAACCATCTAACTAATCACAGAATACAGATACAATTAGTATAATCAACTAACTAATCACAAAATATAGACATAATGAAAAATAAGAAAGAAGAATTCGATTTGACCGAAGAAGATTTACAAGCCTTAGGAGCAAAAAAGAAAAACTTGCGAAACGATGATGGAGATGATGAAATGCTCCGAAATAGAAAGCGGCCACCTGACTTTGCAGCAGACGATCTTGACATACCGGGTGTAGAGCTCGATGATGACCAAGAACTAAAGGGTTCTGAAGATGAGGAAAATAATCATTATAGCTTGGGAACCGACCATAATGAGGATGTGGATAAAAGGTAATTCAGTATTTTTGAAAATATTTGTGTTTAACCACGAAGGGCACAAAGGTTTTACTCAGGAACACAAAGCAACTAGCAGATTTGGTTCAAGTCTACGGACTTGAGCCAATTTTTTATCTCAAAGTCAATTAATCGCTAAGGGCGCAAAGGTTTCGCGAAGTAGCACAAATCAAACTTATAAGATCACATTGGTTCGAGCCTCACACTGATTCTTCTGACTTCCCCCAATTTCTTTTATATGACTGTTCGTTCTGTTACGCGTTTCGACCAAAAATAAAATCCTGTTTTGGAATCGGGACTAAATCACTCTTTTTAAAAGGGTTAATGGGAGATTTGGTAAAGAAAGTCAGCATTAAAATTAGCAATGTGAATGACTTCGAAAAGTCATACTCTTTTGGCGAAAAACTATGTAAGTCCAATTGATCCAAACCAATTCAGGTATTTCCTTTTTTTTAAAACCCAAATCACAGGCTCGTTTTTAGCTGATAGCAGAACCAAAATGATCACTGACTACGAAGGAACTCCCGAAAATCATCCGTGTTGAAGTTGCTCATTCCTTCTTGGTAAAAAATGATTTTCCCTTCTGGGTTAATTACTAAAGTCGTTGGTATCGATTCGCTTTGAAGGGAAGAATTTAGCCCAAAACTCGCATGCGCTGTAGGGAATGACCAGCTCTTCCCTTCTAGAAATTTGCGGCTTTTTTCGAGTTCATTATCCAAGCCAACCAAAAGGAATTCAATATTCGGTTCAGTTTGCAGGGACTTGTACAATTCAGAAATATGGGGCATCTCTGCCCGACAAGGTCCACACCAAGAAGCCCAAAGGTTAATAAAAAGTGTCTTTCCCCGGTAAGATTCTAAGTCTATTTCTCTTCCCTCAAAATCCAAAAATCTTCCTTGGTAATCAAAATCAAGCTCAGTGAGATCAACTCGCGCTAACTTTGGCGTAATCAATCCGGTATATAAAAAAACGGATTGAATTGCACCCTGAATCATAGGAAGCATACCTGTAAAATACAATAGCGCCAGTAAACTGAGAATCCAGCCCCAGGATTTAAATTCTTTTTTCCAGTCCATAATTGTTGTAGGAAGACTATTATAAAAAGTACAAAGTCAGGATTTATGAATAAGTACTGTGTTCGGTTTAAGATAAGGAAATTAGATTTCCAGACATAAGAATAAACTGGGAGGGTGATTTCAAATCTTGCAATCCGCCACTGCGGACAATTTCTTCCAATTTTAGATGGCACAAATTTACTCTCACATTTTCAAAGCCTTAGTGACATCAGGCACATTTATAATTTTGTGAGTCAAAAGGAGCCTTAACTTGCGTTTCAATTTCAAACTTTAGTATCCATGAATTACGAGTTACAGATTGCCCAAGAATTACAAATTCGTCCAAATCAAGTCAAAGCCACACTAGAGTTACTGGATGGTGGAGGCAGCGTTCCTTTTATCTCCCGCTATCGGAAGGAAGCCACCGGTGAATTGGATGAAGTACAAGTGGCTGCTATTCGTGATCGGGTAGAGCAGCTTAAAGACTTGGACAAGCGTAAGGAAGCAATCCTCAAATCAATTCAGGAGCAGGGAAAGTTAACTCCAGAATTAGAACAGAAAGTGAAGTCTGCGGAGACAATGTCTAAGCTGGAGGATATTTATCTTCCCTATAAGCCAAAGCGTCGCACCAAAGGAATGATTGCTCGTGAGAAAGGGCTGGAACCGCTGGCGGAATTAATTTTTTCTCAAAAATCCATCAATCTTCAAGATGAGGCAGGCAACTACCTGGATTCCGAAAAGGAAGTAAATTCAACAGAGGAGGCACTGCAAGGGGCTCGGGATATTATTGCTGAGTGGGTGAATGAAAATGCCGAAGTCCGTGAAAAAATGCGGAAACTATTCCTAAACGATGGGAATTTCTCATCCAGAGTAATCCCCGGAAAAGAGGCAGAGGCCATCAAATACAAGGATTATTTCGAATGGTCTGAGCCGATCAAAACCACTCCTTCGCATCGCGTTCTCGCCATGCGGAGAGGGGAGAAGGAGCTGTTTCTAATGCTTGATTCGCTGCCTGACGAGGCTTCCGCGATCTACTTAGTGGAAAAAGAGATTCTGGAAGATTCTACCAATAGCTCAGTGGATCAAGTCAGACTAGCAATTAAGGATACATACAAACGGCTCCTCAAACCAAGCATGGAGACAGAAGTTCGATTGCTTACCGAGAAAAAAGCGGACGAAGAAGCCATCAAAGTATTTACCGAAAATCTCAAGCAACTTCTGCTGGGCGCACCATTGGGAGAAAAGTCTGTGATGGCAATCGATCCCGGGTTCAGATCAGGTTGTAAATTAGTCTGTTTAGGTCCTCAGGGACAATTCTTGCACTATGAAGCTATTTATCCGCATGAGCCGCAACGCAGATCTGCAGAGGCTGGAATGACTGTAAAAGGGCTGGCAGAAAAGTTTGATGTCCAAGCCATCGCCATCGGCAATGGTACTGCTGGCCGGGAGACTGAAGCTTTCGTCAAGAAACTGGGGCTTCCAAAGTCTATAATTATTACCATGGTAAATGAGGCTGGAGCTTCTATTTACTCCGCCTCAGAGGTGGCAAGAGATGAATTCCCCGATTTGGATCTGACCGTAAGAGGAGCAATATCGATCGGAAGGAGATTGATGGATCCCTTGGCGGAGTTGGTGAAAATCGATCCAAAATCAATTGGAGTAGGTCAATACCAACACGATGTAGATCAGAATGCCTTGAAAAATGCGCTTGATGACACCGTAATGTCCGCAGTGAATGGCGTAGGGGTGGAGGTCAACCTAGCCTCCAAGCAGCTGCTTACTTATGTGTCTGGCTTAGGGCCAACTTTGGCACAGAATATTATTGATTTCAGGAATGAGAATGGGCCTTTCAAGAGCCGTGCACAACTAAAAAAAGTACCTCGGTTGGGTGACAAAGCCTTTGAGCAAGCTGCTGGATTTTTACGGATTAGTCATGCAAAGCAATTGCTGGATCGATCCGCAGTGCATCCCGAGCGCTATGAAGTAGTCGCTCAAATGGCCAAAGATGTCGACGCAACGGTAGCCGAGTTGATGGGCTCTGATGAATTAAGGAATCGAATCAATCTGAAGAAATACGTTTCGGATACTGTAGGCTTACCCACACTTCAGGATATCTTGGCCGAGTTGGCTAAGCCGGGCAGAGATCCACGAGCAAACTTCGAGGTTTTTGCTTTCGAGGAAAGCGTGAATAGCATGTCGGATTTGAAAGTAGGGATGAAGCTACCTGGAGTGGTGACGAATATAACGGCCTTTGGAGCTTTTGTGGATGTGGGAGT
>JBDNIP010000071.1:0-1582 GCA_041688245.1 Algoriphagus sp. | reverse complement strand
TTCCCGATTGAAATCATTTCGGCCAAAACCCGGAATCCCCAAAAATTCTTTATGCTACCCATATATTGTCCCTACGGGACAATCTCTACCATTGCTATAAATGGTAAGGGCAAAAAATATATCCTTCGTACTGATACTACGTTTTCTATGTGACTATGTGGTGGAAAAAACACCTCCACTCATTTTGACGAACCACCAATTCCCGATTGAAATCAATTCGGCTAAAACCCGGAATCATCACTATTCTTGATGCTACAATCAAAATGTACCTCTGATGCTTGCTTTAAATAATTCACCGACCGTCACTTTAACTTTTCACTGAATGTGCACAATTTCTTTTGTAATTTTCTAGCGCTATAAAAACTACAAAAAATGATTAAATTAATTCAGAATCACTTTCCAACAGGAGTATCAGTAAACCATAACTCTAAGACTCGAGGATTTATTTCGGTAGCTGGTACACCGGTGGAAATGCCTTTTACTTTTATCTATGGAGCTGCGCCCGGCAAATCCATTTTGCTCACTGCTGGTGTACATGGTGGAGAATATCCATGTATTGAGACGGCAATTCAGCTGGCCAATGAAATTGATCCAGCACAGGTTAAAGGAACAATTCTAATCATTCATCCGGTGAATCCTCCGGCATTTCTTGCCCGAATGCAATATTATGGACCTTATGATGGTAAAAATCTCAATCGGGTTTTTCCCGGAACAGCTACTGGTTCGGTCAGCGAACGAATCGCGTATCAAGTTCATCTCTTTCAGCAAGCCGCTGATTTCTTCTTAGATCTTCATGGAGGTGACATTCATGAAGGATTGGTTCCTTTTGTGATTTATTCACAGCTTGGCGGACCCGAACTTGCGGAACAATCACGGCTAGCCTCTGCCCTGCTCGGCTTTCCTTATGTCGTGGGTTCTATTTCTGAGAATGGCTCCATCGGTGCTGCCGCTAAGGTTGGTACGGCTGGTTTTTTGGCTGAATTGGGTCAATGTGGACGCTGGAATGCTGGCGAAGTCGATCAATATAAAGCTGCCGTTTTGAATGTCCTTCGTTCCTTTGAGGTAGTTCCGGGCGAGGTTCAACTTCATGATGTGGAGTTTTTGGAAAAAATGCTGGTCACCACAGCAAGTGTTGATGGCTGCTGGTATCCGGCAGTGGAGCTCGACGGCTTGGTCAAAAAAGGCCAAAAACTGGGAGAAATCCGTGACTTTTTTGGAGAAGTGAAAGCGAGCTATTTAGCTGATTCGGACGGCATCGTATTGTATTTAGTCAGTTCACTCGCAATTACTACAAATGATCCGCTTGCTGCTATTGGGGTGTTAAGCAGTTAAGAGCTGAAGGTATTACAGTGGGCAGTTTTTTAAAATTGCCTACTGCAATACTACCAAGCATTTCTATCCTATGGGTCTTTTAATTTCTATATCGATCGAAAAAATAAGGGCGAAAAATATTTCGCCCTTATTTAGGGCCTGCTTAGAAAATATAAAAGTGGTTATGGCTACAAGTAAGCCATTAATTTCACAAATTATGCGAGACTAAGTGCAAGGAACTATGCAGAAGACTCTTAAAAGGCGTGCACCG
>JBDNIP010000070.1:0-3846 GCA_041688245.1 Algoriphagus sp. | reverse complement strand
GTTATCGGTTTACTTAGTCTTGGCAAATCTTCTTGCCAGTCATACAAAGAATATTGTATTACTGGCATAATTGTGCAAAATGATAATTTATCAAATCAAACCATGCAAACAATTTAATCACATGAATCTTAGGCTCAACTCAGCAATTGGAGCACTCAAAGCGGTTTTAATGCATCGCCCGGGTAAAGAAAAAGATCGTCTTACCCCATACAACAAGGAGTATCTGCTTTTTGATGATGTTCCATATCTCGAGGCTTTGCAGCAGGAACATGACACCTTTTCCAACCTAATCAAATCCAGTACTGGTGCTACTGTCTATCAGTTAAGAGAGCTATTAATCAATGTTCTGTATGATGAGCATAGTCTCCTGAAACTAATGCGGGATGCACTTCAAAGATCAGGATTAACACATCTAGCCGAGGCGATTTTGGAGCGGTATTCTACCGCAGAATGTGCTATAATTTTAACGGGTGGACTAAAAATTCATGAATTGAAGCGAAAGATTCTGAATTTGAATTCAGGTGAATTGATGGATTATGCTTTTGCAATTGCGCCTTGCCCCAACTTGTATTTCCAACGGGATCCGATGGCGGTTACTCCGGGAGGTATCATTTTTTCCAGTATGAAAATGGAAGGTCGTCAGCGGGAAGCGGATTTACTTCGCACTATTTTTGAAAACCATCCAGACTTCAAAGACAATATCAATAAGCTTTATCCGGCAGATGGAGTGCATAATCCACCAAGCATTGAAGGAGGAGATATTATTATTTTGTCCAATAAGGCCGTAGCCATTGGTAACTCAGAACGTACAGATGAAAAGGCCATTTATCATGCTGCCAAAGCCTTACTTGGTGAGGGCACTGTCGAACGAGTTTATGAGGTTCACCTCCCACAAAAAAGGCAATACATGCACTTGGATACTGTTTTTACCATTTTGGATGAGAACCTAGTCTTGACCTATCCCGATGCATTGAATTCCGTATTGCAGACTTCACTTTACACCTTGAAGGAAATTCGTGATGATAAGGTGATTATTAAGCGGGAAGTGTTGAAAGAATCCCTGCTGACTATTCTAGAGCGTGAAATCCCACACTTAGAGATCTTACATACTGCCGATGGAAATCCTGACTATGCGATGCGCGAGCAGTGGTTTGACGGTGCAAATGTCTTTGCTATTGGACCAAGAAGAGTGATTTCATATAATCGAAATACGCATACCAATCACGCGTTACGACAGATGGGAGTTGAAGTCTTAGAGATCCCTTCTTCAGAGCTTTCAAGAGGTCTTGGTGGACCAAGATGTATGACGATGCCGCTAAGTAGATCACGGGTATAGCGATTTTCAAAATCAGAAGTACGAAGTGAGACAGCTGAAAATGTATGAGTTATGACGTGAGATTTAGGATTTGAAAAAGTTAAAACTGAATTCAAAAATTAAAAAATCGCATAATTTCAAAAACGTTGAGTCGAATCAAAATCTCCCTGTAATTCAAACGCATTTTAGGAAGCATAGACAAGATAAAAAGCCTGATTGGGCATTTTTTTGAAATACAGAAACGGGAGTCAATAGAAAATGCAACCATCAAAGCAAAGTGATAGAATCTGTCAGAGATCCCGTAATTCGTAATTCGTCAATCCCCAAAAATCATCAATCCGACATCCGCAATCCTTCAGCTATCTATCAAAAAACGATCTTCTTCGTGACACTTTTAGATCCGATAGGATACTCGAATTGACTCGAATGTCAACGTTGTAAGAGGTGAATCGTCCAAATGGAATCCAGTTGACATTCATCTGCCAGCAATGAAGATCTCTGGCGATTCCGATCATGGTTTGAGTCAGTTCCTTTGTTTGAAAGTCATAACCCGTGTTGAAGTTGATCTTCCACTTTTCCGAAAAGGAGACATCTCCACTCATATTGATGGTTTGAGTCACATTCTTATTTCCACTAGCCTGATTGCTGTAGGATAAATTGTAGCCGAAGGTTAAATTCCAAGGAATATCCCAATCGATGTATTGGCTTGGATCTGTAGCAATTCTGTTGATTTCACTTTGGACAAATTCATTCATTCTACCGCCTTCTTGTAGAAATTCATTTGTCATGTCATCACGGACTTCACCTTGAGATTTACTGCTATTGGGATTGATTGAGGCATTGAGGTTTAAAGTAGCGTTACGAATCGCACCAATTCCTTGCCCTCTATTCCAAGCGAATTGATTTAGATTACGAGTTACCTCAGCTCCACTTGAATTTGTAGCAGTCTCTACTGCATAAGGATCCAAAATCGCACTTAAGTTGACAGATAATCTCCGGTCAAAAAAACTGGTTCGGGCTCTGAAATTCAATGGGGCTAACTGGAAAGAATCTGCTGCAAAATTATAACTGGTATTGATGTCAATATTTTCCAGCAGGGGAATTTTTTTGGTAGTAGCCTCCGTAGAATCTGTCTCAGAAAGGATTTTCGCCTCCAACACACTTCGGATGTTGATGCTCAAAGCTCTTGATTCACCAAGCGGAGCACCGCCATAGATATACCCTTGATACCGGGAAAACAATTGTCTGTCTCCAGCTTTATTGACTTGGACATCTTGGTAGAAACCAATGTTTGGGTCCGAGAAATCAGGAGTGTAGCTAAAGACAAAAGAAGGCTGGATCAATTGCCGGATAGTCTGGATTTTTCCCTTCTTGAAATTATAAAAACCGTAAAGATTAGTATTCATGCTAAATGAACTTGAATAAAAAGTCACGCGATTGAAGCCATCTTCTGAGATTCGGTCTACCCGTTCTGTGGATGGATTGTAGTAGTAATTTAGCTTTTTGAGATACCAAAGTTCTGTAACGTTGGCCGATGCAGTTGCGGTGAAGTGCTTGAATAATCTAAAATTTGAACTGATTGGGATCATATGTTTTGCCCCATTATTTGCATTTTGAAGCAAATAGCTGAAATTGGCAGGAGTGAAAGGAATAATTTCGGTGCTTTGACTTCCTCCTGATATACCGCTTCCTACTCCAAATTCTTGCGACACGCGGTTTGTAATAGAGTTTTGCAAATTAAAGTTATAGGAGATATTAAAGGTTTTAAATGGCTCAAATTTTACATTTTTAAAAGGATTCTGTCGGTTCATTACCAGCGATATGGTCGGTAGACTGAGATTCACTTCACCAGTTTGCACACTCTGCGAGTGTCTCATACTCGAGGAGAAGGCAAAGGGTGTTCCGCTAAAAGTCTTTGTAAAATTTATGTTTGACTGTAGATCTGAAGTAACGTTGTTTTGGAAGCTCGAAGGATTAATAATGTTATTGAAATAACTCGTACTTCCAGCATTTACGGAGGCAGAAAACTTACTGTTCCCTCTTGATTCCGGATTATGGCTCCAAGAGATTTTAAAAGTATTGTAATCAACTGGATTTTCTTGAGTTTCAGGAGAAACGAATTTTTGGAAATCAATATTCATTGCGCCACTATATCGATAACGTTTTTTATAGATTGATTGAGATTTGACACCCCAACCGCCATTGGAATAGATATCTCCTGTGATTCGAGTGTGGATATAGTCATTGATTGCGAAATAATAACCAAAGTCTCTTAAAAATATACCTCGCTTTTTTTCCTGTCCATAGCTAGGGAATATGATTCCAGAGGATTTTTCCTCAGGTGTGTTCGGAATAATACCAAATGGCAAGCCGAGTGGCGTGGGTATTCCATTGAAATAGAAATTGAAGGGGCCAGAAACGACCTGCTTCCCCTCAATGGATTTGATTTTGTTGGAAGAAATATGCCAGTGGGGTTTCGCTAATTTGCAAGTAGTATAGTATCCATGATCCATATAGATACTTCCATCTTC
>JBDNIP010000008.1:0-13353 GCA_041688245.1 Algoriphagus sp. | reverse complement strand
TTTCGGAAACACTAACTTTCAATCTGATTTAGATCTTATTTCCTTTGCCACTATGAATCACCCATTCTTCCAATTTCACCCAAGTAAATTCGGTTTCATATTCCTTATTTTCATCTTTAGCTTACCATTCAGCTTTCCAAGTCTCGCTCAATTCGGACCAAATCTTGGCCAGACCGATCGGTGGATGAAGAGTGCTCAAGCCTCTATGGAGCGTCAAGAATACGAGACTGCCAATTCAATCTTCCGTGATCTGATAGACTCTGGACTCCCCTTACCTGAAGCAATGCCCTATTTCTTTGCGGAGACACTCTACGAGCTAAAGCAGTATGATAACAGCATTAATTTTTTGAATAAATATTTAGAATTAAACGGGTTTGCAGGCGATTATTACCAAGGGGCAAGAGAACTTCAGATCAAACTAGAGGGTCCATTAAATGACATTAAAACTTGTCAACTGTGCGACCGAAGGGGATATGAATATAAGGTGTGTTTCACCTGTGAGGGAGCTAGACAAGTTGAACAAGACTGTGGCTATTGCAAAGCTAGAGGTGTGGTGGGATGTAGCAAATGTAGTGGCTCGGGAATGACCACTCGTATCAATATCTTCAAAATCGTGGAATACTTTGAATGTGAACGCTGCGATGGCAAGGGTAGATTGACTTGTCCCGTCTGTGAAGGGAAACTCAAAGAAATAAGCTCTTGTAGAACCTGTGGAAGGAGCGGGAGATTAACTTCTGAAAATCTCTGCGATCATCAACAAGAACCACATATTCATTAAAAACAAAAGACTGGCAATGACCAGTCTTTTGTTTTTCTACTTGCAATACTTTTTATACACTTCTCCGGATCCTGGATAGTTGAGCGCAGCACTCGATTGGAAATCTTTACAGGCTCCTTTTACGTTTTTTAAGCCGATTTCTAACAGACCCCTATTGAAGTAAGCCTGTCCGAAATCAGCGTCCAAATAAATGGCATTACCATAAGCTTTTAAAGCTTCATCAGTTTTTCCCAACTGATGAAGTGCCCTAGCTTTCATAAAAGAAGCCATCGCCGGAGCTCCGGGAATCTCAGCTGCACGGTTAGAAAAGAGTAATGCATTAGTGAAATTTTTCTCTTTATGGTGCAGATTGGCAAGACTCAGTAGAACTTGAAAATTGTTAGGGTCTAATTTCAAAGCCGCCTCGAAATCAGCTTTCGATCCCTCAAAATTTTTCAATTCCTCATAAGACCTACCCCGGTTATACAAGATTCGTACATCATTAGGAAGATATTTTAACTCTGCTGAATATTCAGTAACTGCCTCTTCGAATTTTTTATCATTAAAGAATTGATCTCCCTTACTGATCTTTTGCTTTGAGCATGAAAAAAACATAACACTAAGGGCGAAAATAAGTACGAGCGTGATGGATTTTTTCATAAGACTTGATTTTTAGACTGCTACACTGTTATCTCGGAGTGCGTCATTCAATGAGGTCTTCAGATCAGTGGATGCTTTTCGCTGACCTATTATCAAGGCACAAGGGACTTGATAAGTTCCGGCAGCAAACTGCTTTGGGATCGTTCCGGGAATTACTACTGATCGTTCAGGTACATAGCCCTTATACACTACAGGCTCAGCTCCTGTCACATCAATGATTTTAGAACTTGCGGTAAGTGTCACTCCTGCTCCGATTACCGCTTGCTTACCGATTCGAACGCCCTCCACGATAATAGCTCTGGAGCCAATGAATGCACCATCTTCAATAATGACTGGCGCCGCTTGTATTGGCTCTAAAACTCCTCCAATTCCTACTCCACCACTCAAATGAACATCTTTTCCGATCTGTGCACATGATCCGACAGTTGCCCAGGTGTCAACCATCGTGCCACTGTCCACATAAGCTCCGATATTAACATAACATGGCATCATCACCACACCAGTCGCTAGAAATGCACCATATCTTGCCACAGCATGCGGAACCACACGAACGCCCTGCTTGGCATAGTTAGTCTTCAGCGCCATTTTATCATGAAACTCAAAAGGTCCTACTTCGATAGTTTCCATTTTCTGTATAGGAAAATAAAGAATCACTGCTTTCTTCACCCATTCATTTACTTTCCAACTGCCATCCTCCATTGGCTCAGCCACCCGCAGTTGGCCGGCATCCAGCTCAGCAATGATTGATCTGATCGCAAGTTGGATTTCTTTCTCTTTTAATAGTTCTCGGTTGTCCCAAGCGTTTTCGATAAGGGTTCTTAGTTCCATATTTTTGGTTAGTTTCGTTTATGCCTGATAATTCCCCGCCTTTTACTACCGTTGTCATTGCCTCTTCACTGAAGCCCGTGACGACGTTCGAGCTTGGGGCAAGCTTGGGATTTCATTGCGTGAAACAAGCAAATACAAGGTAAACATCATAGGTTTTTCAGCTAAAAAGATTGAAAAGTCAAACCGGGTTAATTTTTATTCCTCATTTGCCTACAATCGCTCACGCTGGAATCGGCTACTTGCACTAGCTAGATTTACTCAGCTGCTACTGAAAATAAAACCACAGCTACTCATTTGCTGCACCTGTGAATATTTACCAGTTGCTCGATTTTTCAAAAAGCAGCTAGGATATAAGCTAATCTATGATGTACAGGAAAATTATGTGGCTAATCTTGAGCTTAACCCTTCACTTGACGAAAAACAAAGGAAGCAGATCGCCACTATCATTCGTAGAATGGAGCAGCCAAATGGAATCGATTTATTCCTCCTTGCAGAATCCTGTTATCAGCTAGAGATGCCTGAAAAGACTCCTTTTCTGGTTTTGGAAAATAAATTTTCGGGTAGTATTCCACAGATTTCAGCAAGGAATTATAGCCACAAAAAACAATTCAAATTTCTGATTTCTGGCACACTAACCCCCGCCTTCGGAACCGTTGAAGCCATTACTTGGTATCGAAAAATACGAAACAGCTATCCCGGTTCGAGCTTGCGTATTATTGGTCATGTACCCTTGGATTTTTTTAGAAAAGTTATTGATGAAACTGTCGCAAATGAGCCTTCAATTTTTTTAGAATTAAGTAAAATACCGATTGATCACAGCAGACTTTTAGAAGCATACTCTGGAGTAGATTTTCTACTTTTACCCTATCAGGAGCATGCTGCGATTCAGTATAAAATGCCTACCAAATTATTCGAAGCTGCGGCATTGGGAATTCCAGTCTTGCATAGCCCAAACTCCCATTGGGAAACTTTTTCAAAAGTTCACAGTTCAGGTTCTCCAATTGACTTTTCAGAAAATGCATTTTCTGTAGCCAACTATAAAAAAGCTGTGTCAAAGACCTATTTCACTAGCTCTCCCGACCCTTCCTTACTCTGGTCTTCCCAAAGTCAGAAATTCATTGAGGCAACCTCTTTCCTACTCGAAAAATAATTCTGGTGAATAATCTTACAGATATATCACTTTTACTACTTTTTAGCTAGAAATTTATCCGGTTTGAAAAATCTTATTTTCTACACTTTTGTAAAAAGTAATAGGTATTACTCAATAATTAAGTAACTCTAATTTAGACTTATGCACCGATTATTTCGTCTTGAGTACTTATTAATTAACTTAAGATTGAACTGGAAAATACAAAATCACAGCAATTACACATATCTATTTTAGTCTTATTGTAATATTTATTTAGTGATAGCTAAATATATTTTTTACCTTTGCCTTATCATTCAAACGCATATTAAATTGACTATAGCAGAGGAAAATTATTTAAAAGCTATCTATCACCTTTCTGAAGGAGGAACTAAGAGCGCGTCTACCAACGACGTAGCAGGTGCAATGAAAACGAAACCTGCCTCGGTAAGTGATATGCTTCGGAAGCTAAGTGAAAAAAAAGTCATCGAGTACCGGAAATATTATGGAGTTCACATTACCCAAGAGGGTAAAAGACAAGCACTTCAAACTATCCGAAAGCATCGACTGTGGGAAGTGTTCTTGGTAGAAAAGTTAAACTTTGCCTGGGACCAAGTGCATGAGGTGGCTGAGGAGCTCGAGCATATCCAATCTTCCCTACTTATAGAGCGATTAGATCTATTCCTAAACTACCCAAAATTTGACCCGCACGGCGACCCAATCCCAGATGAATTTGGCAATGTAAAGGCTAAGCCAAGACGAATCCTAAATGAAATGGAAATCGATCAAATAGGACAAATCGTAGCAGTAAAAGACAGCACTGCTACCTTCTTAAAGTACCTCGACAAAGTGGGTGCTTACATCGGAGCTCGGATAAAAGTTTTGGACAAGACAGAATTCGATGGTTCCATGGAAATATTGGTTGATCAGAAGAAAAGTGTCTTTATGTCTAAAGACGTTACTACAAACATTCTAATCCAAGAATTATGAACCGACTATTCATCATTTTTGCTTCGTTAGTATTCGTTGTTGCCTGTAAGTTTGAGAACCCAGAAGAGCGACTTAAACCTCAAATAGTAGTTACAACGAGTATTCTTGCAGATGGAATACGGAACCTAGTCGGAGATTCTGCCGAAGTCATTGCTTTGATGCCGGCCGGAGTCGATCCACATTTGTATAAGGCCTCCGCCCGTGACTTAGATCTCTTGCTTGAAGCAGATATAGTGCTCTATCATGGGCTGTTTCTGGAAGGTAAAATGACAGAGATTTTTGAAAAACTAAGTCTGAGAAAAGACCTTATTAATATTTCAGAAGAGATACCAGATGAACTTTTGTTTCAAACAGGAATAGAGGCCCATAGTGTAGATCCTCACATTTGGTTTGATGTCAAGCTTTGGTCGATGGCAATGAAGCATGCGGCAGCTGAACTGATCCGGATAAATCCAACTTGGAAAGCTATAATTAGTGCCAACTCCAACTCCTATCAGGATCAATTAGCGGAATTAAATCAGGCAACAAAGTTAAAAATAGCTGAGCTCAGCAAATCCAATCAAGCCTTGATTACCGCCCACGATGCTTTTGCTTATTTTGGAAGAGCCTATGGAATTGAAGTGCTGGGACTCCAAGGGCTTTCAACCTTAAGTGAACCCGGTCTCCGGGATTTGACTAGCTTGATCACATTTATTGTCGAACGGAACATCAAAGCCGTATTTGCTGAGCAAACCATTTCTCCAAAATCCATCGAAGCGGTAGTCGCAGGATGCGAAAGCCAAAATCATCAGATTAAACTTGCCGGCCCACTTTACACGGATAGCCTCGGTGATCCTGAAGGTGAAGCCGGAACCTATATCGGTATGGTCAATACAAATGTATCTATCATCTTTCAAAGTCTTATTCAATGATTACTCAGGTAAAAAATCCCATTTTAGAAATCCATGACCTAACGGTAAGCTATGATCAAAGCCCGGTGCTTTGGAATGTAGATTTAAGTTTGCCCTCCGGAAAACTGATAGGAATACTTGGTCCAAACGGAGCTGGAAAGTCCACGTTGATCAAAGCAATTATGGGCTTAGTGGACCCTTCGGGTGGCTATGTAAAACTCTTTGATAAAACCCTGGCGGAAGTACGGAGCCGAATCAGTTATGTGCCCCAGCGAGAATCTGTAGATTGGAACTTTCCAGCTTCAGTCCTCGATGTAGTCATGATGGGCACTTATGGGAAACTTGGTCTTTTCAAACGACCTGGTAAAAAAGAAAAGGAGCTTTCTATGGAGTCTTTGGAGAAAGTAGGAATGCATGGATTTGCCAATCGCCAAATCTCAGAACTTTCCGGAGGACAGCAGCAACGGGTATTTATTGCCAGATCACTTGCCCAAAATGCTGATTTGTATCTGATGGATGAGCCATTCGCAGGAGTGGACATGGCTACAGAAACGGCTATTTTTGAATTATTGAAAGAAATGACCGCAGCTGGCAAGACAGTGATCGTAGTGCACCATGATATTTATTCTGCCGTAAATTACTTCGATTGGTTTATCATGCTCAACCTCCACCTTGTGGCCTCAGGCCCAAAGGAGACCGCGATGACTGAAGAGCTTTTGAGTAAAACCTATGGTGGAAAACTAAACCTTCTGACAAAAGTCAGTGATCTTATCCGACAAAAAGACTTTAATCCCTTGAAAAACTGATATGGAAGATTTCGTATACTTTTTCACTTTTCAGGACTCTTCCATTGCCTTTGTTGTCATTGGCATTATCCTTTTGGGGGTTGGTTCAGCTTACGTGGGAACTTACAGTTTCTTGGATAAAAAGGCGCTATTGGGTGATGCCATTTCACATGCTGTTTTGCCCGGTATCTGTGTAGGTTTTATACTAGCTGGTGAGAAAAACCCCTTATTTATTGTATCAGGTGCTTTTATTTCCGGCGCTTTAGCAACTTTTCTAAGCTCTTGGCTTAACAAAAGCACCCGGCTAAGTGAAGATGCCATCATTGCTTCAATTCTATCGATATTTTTCGGATTTGGGATTGTGCTGTTGACAATTATTCAAAAATCCGGAAACCCCGAAATGGCCGGTTTAAATCAATTTATTTTCGGAAATGCAATCGCCATTTTAGAATCTGATGTCTATATCTATGGAGGATTGGCTATTTTTATTATCCTTTGCCTAACTGTCTTTCAAAAAGAATTCAGTCTATTGGTTTTCAATCCAGACTACGGAAGAGCTATTGGTTTTCCGATGGGAATGATTCGGGTGACGTTCAATGTACTGTTGATTCTGTCAGTTGTGATCGGGATACAGGCTATTGGTGTAGTATTGATGGCTGCATTGCTGATCACTCCTGGCGCGGCCGCACGATTCTGGACAGATCGACTTGGGGTCTTGGTGATTTTGGCTGGTACATTTTCTGCTATCTCTGGAGTCCTCGGAACATATATTTCATTTGTGATTCCACAGATGCCAACTGGTCCCTGGGTGGTTGTATTTTTATCTATTATAGCTCTTATTTCATTTCTCTTTGCCCCAAAAAAAGGAGTGCTATCCCGCTACCTTTCCCGAAGAATATATTTGAGAAAGACCCATCGAGACCACTTACTCAAACTGCTGTACAAAGGAATCGAGGCAAATAAGCCCGGCCTTCCCATAGCAGAAATCCATGAGGCTTTTCCCTTCCAAAAAACTCAAACTAAACAGTCCATCGGGAATCTGTCTAAAGATAAATTTATTACTCAAAGTCAATTAGTTATTGAGCTATCAAGCACCGGCAGATCAGAAGCTAAACGTATTGTCCGACTGCACCGACTGTGGGAACTTTACCTCAATGAATACATGAATATCGCTCCGGATCATGTGCACGATACAGCTGAAAAACTTGAGCATCTTCTCAGTCCAGAGATGGAGGAACTATTGGAAAGTCGATTGAACTTTCCTAAGCTGGATCCACACCAAGAAAACATTCCAAGAGACTAATATGAGCTTTGACCAAAACGCATTCTTAATCATTATCACTGCCGCCATGATAGCGATATCCTGTGGCCTTCTGGGAGTATTTATGATGCTTCGCAAAATGTCCATGACCGGAGATGCAATTTCTCATGCAGTCTTGCCTGGAATAGTAATCGGATTTTTCATATCAGGAAGTCAGCGCGGGCTTGAAGTAATTATCGGCGCTGGAATTCTGGGAATTTTAGCTACACTGATGATCGATTGGTTACGGAGAAAAGCTCGAGTTCAATTGGATGCATCGATCGGAATTACCTTTACCCTACTCTTCGCTATCGGAATAATTCTGATCAACCTATTGGCTTATAAAGTAGACTTGGATCAGGAATGTGTGCTGTATGGTGAGATTGCTTACCTACCGATTGATCTTTGGCTAACGAAAAGTGGGCTGAATTTAGGCCCACGAATCCTATACCTTTCGCTCTTAAATTTAATTCTGGTGATCACATTTATCATACTGTTTTTCAAAGAATTAAAAGTCACCAGTTTTGATGAGAACTTTAGCAAAGTGATTGGAATTCCGGCAGGCTTGATCAATCTATTTTTAATGAGCATGGTGTCTTATACGACCGTGAGTAGCTTCGAGGCTGTGGGTGCCATTCTGGTGGTGGCGCTCCTCGTGGTACCGCCGGCTACAGCATTTCTTTGGACACGAAAGCTTAAACTTCTAATTCAATTGACAATAGCTATTGGAATAGGAATATCAATAGTCGGTTATTATTTAGCATATTTTTTCGACAGCTCTATCGCAGGAATGATCGTAAGTGTCGCCGGAATTGGTTTTTTGGCAAGTGCTTTGTTTAAAAGTAAATCGTTCCTTAGTAGATTTGGAACTTCAAGAACTTCAGTGTCGTTTGAAAAAACGGTTTGATGGTTGATGACAGGTGACCGATGTTGGGTGTTGGGTAATTGATGAATTGGGGAACTGACTATTGGGGAATTGGAGAATTGGAGAACTGACTACTGTTGAATTGGGGGGAGTGGGGAACTGACGGCTAATCCATATAATTGTCGGGACTGGCGAATATTTTATGAAAAACTGGTCAAATTAATAGTAACTATGAAAAAATTAAGAATTATATATTTAACAGCTATTCTTGGTCTTGTTTCTTTGAGCACGAGAGGTCAGGACGTAATCGAATGGATGAAATTTGAAGAGGCTGTTTTAGCCAATGATTTCAGTCCAAAGATGCTTTTTATCGATGTGTACACCGACTGGTGCGGCTGGTGCAAGAAAATGGATAAGGATACATTCACTGATTCAAAGGTGATCGAATATATCAATGCAAACTTTTATGCAGTGAAATTGAATGCTGAAGATACCAAGCGTACATTTGATTTCAAGGGCAAAGCGTACAACGAAGCACAAATGGCTGCGTCCATGCGTGTTCGATCCTATCCCAATTTTGTCATCATCGATCCCACCCTTCAAAATATTACACAAATGCCAGGCTATCGTGAGCCTATCCCTTTCTTGGAAGGGCTAAAAGGAATAGTAGCTGATGGATTTACCAAAAAATGAGTTTTACACTTTCTGATCAACAAGACACCATAATTGCACTTGCCACCCCACAAGGTGTGGGTGCCATTGCAGTAATTCGGCTATCGGGCCCAGAAGCTATAGGCCTAACCAATGAAGTATTCTTTGGAAAAAATCTATTAGTTCAGGAATCACATACGATTCATTTTGGAACAATTCGAGATGGCGATAAAATCATCGACGAGGTATTGGTTTCAATTTTCATCGCTCCAAAATCATTTACAAAAGAGAATGTAGTAGAAATATCTACCCACGGCTCTTCTTATATCATCAATCAAGTGCTAAAGCTTTTTGTACGAAAGGGCGTTAGACCTGCCAAACCGGGAGAATTTACCCAACGTGCTTTCTTAAATGGACAGTTTGATCTGGCACAGGCAGAAGCCGTTGCCGATTTGATCCATGCAGATTCGGAGACTAGCCATCAGGCCGCATTGAATCAGATGCGAGGTGGATTCAGTTCTGAGATTCAGCAGCTCCGCTCCCGTTTGATCCATTTTGCTTCCATGATTGAGTTGGAGCTGGACTTTGGCGAGGAAGATGTGGAGTTTGCCAGTCGGGATGAATTACAAACACTTGTAGAACGATTACTTCGAGTAGTGGAGGAATTGATTCTGAGTTTCGATTTGGGTAATGTGATCAAAAATGGAGTTCCAACTGTCATTGCCGGAAAGCCCAATTCCGGAAAGTCAACCTTATTGAATGCTTTGCTTAATGAAGAGAAAGCGATCGTATCAGAAATTGCAGGTACAACCAGAGACTTTATCGAAGATGAGCTATCCATTGGAGGAATAATGTTTCGCTTTATCGATACCGCTGGTTTACGTGAAACTACCGATACCATCGAAGCGATCGGTGTAGGTCGGACACATGAGAAAATGAAGTCCGCTTCTTTGATTCTGTACCTTTTTGATTTGGGCGATACAGACTTGGTCGAAATCAATCAAGAGATTAATACCCTGGAGATTCTGGGAGTTCCTTTCCTAAAAGTGGCCAATAAGACAGATAAAGCTAATGCTACTATCAGCAAGGAATTAAAGGTGCAGCATTCAGATACAATTTTCATTTCCGCAGGAAAAAAAGAGAACTTGGAAGAGTTGAAAATTCGAGTCCTCGAATTGGTGAATTTGGATAAATTCCGCACTGGAAACACCATTGTGACCAATGTGCGTCATTATGACTCCCTGGTCAAAACCCGAGCTTCCCTCCTGGATATCTTGAATGGATTAACGAATCAAATCACCAATGATTTTGTGGCGATGGATATTCGACGTTCGCTCTATTTCCTTGGCGAGATCACTGGCGAGATCACCACAGATGATTTGCTGGAGAATATTTTCAGGAATTTCTGTATCGGGAAGTAACTTCCAAAAACAAACTGGTATTGAAATGCCTTCAGTCCCTGCTAGACAGGGTTTTTTACATTCCCTCACACAGATTTTATTTACTTTGTGATCAGTTTATTTATTGAATAGTTATAAATTGCCTGTAGTATGAGATAAAAATAGTTTTCGCTTCGCCTGATTTTATGCTTTGTTGTGGTTTATAAAGTTTACAGCGTGGAACACTTTTGAGATATATATGTGTGTCTACACTGATTTCAGTGACCTCTCTTTGTTTGCTTGACTGACAGGAAATACCCAGGTGGAGGAAGGGCTAACTGCTGCGGCAAAGCAGGCCCACCACGGCGAGGCAGGCCCGCCACAGCGAGGCAGGCCGATGAGTTCCAATAACTATCGGAATAACTACCTGCAATGCTGGTATTTACGGTATATTAAGTCGCTTTTTGTCTTTTACTGGTATAATTGAGGATAATCACAAAATAAAATAATGAGCATAAAAGCTTTTTTAAGACGAAATCCAATTTCAAAGAACAGACAAAGTTTGTACTTGGATTTTTACCCACCCATACCGCACCCTAAAACGGGCAAACCGACACGTAGGGAATTTTTGGGATTGTACCTTTTTGATAAGCCAAAGAACCCCACTGATAAACTACATAACAAAGAAACTTTACGACTTGCTGAACAGATAAGGCAGAAAAAAGAAAACCAACTTAATAAGCCCGAAATTTATACCGGGTATGAAAAAGATCAATTAAAACTAAGAGAGCTGGGGGAACAAAATTTTGTCCATTATTTTAAAGCACTTGCCAATAAAACTAAAGGCAATACCAAGGCAAGTTGGGATGCTGTTCACCTATACCTTGAGACATTCACAGCAGGAACTTTGAAGTTTGCAGACCTTAATGAAAAGTTTTGTGATGAGTTCAAAACGTATTTACTTACCACCAATAGCAAGCGAAGCGACAAAACAGTACTTTCCCAAAATACAGCTGCTTCCTATTTCAATAAACTGAAGGCTGCTTTTAAACAAGCCTTCAAAGATGGACACTTACAAACTAACCTTAATTCAAAGATTGACTGTATCGAAACAAATGAAACAATAAAGCAAACGCTAACCATTGAGGAATTAAACAGCCTTGCAAAAACAGCTTGCCAAAGTCAGTTGTTAAAGAATTCAGCCTTGTTTTCGGCACTTACAGGAATGCCATTTATGGAAATGAAAAATTTGAATTGGGGTCAAATCGAAGTTTCTGAAACTTTCGGAATACGGATAAAAATGATAAGGCAGAAAACTACAAAGCCATATCAAATCAATATTTCTGAACAGGCATACGGCTTTCTAGGTGAACGTAAAGAACCAACTGATAAAGTATTTGAAAATTTGAATAACCGTGATCGCTATCATTTTTTTCCTTTATGGCTTGCAACTGCAGGAATAAAAAAGCAGATGACTTTTCATAATTTACGCCATACATACGGCTGCTTACAGATAGATTTAGGAACAGACATTTATACGTTGCAGGGTAATATGGGACACGCAACACCGCGCCAAACAATGGGATACGCAAAAGTAAGTGATAATCGGAAACGCGAAGCAGCTGACAAAATAAAGCTGGATTTATAAAAAATAAGCTTGGGACCTGTGAACTGTGACTTCATTATATCCGGATATATAAAGAAACCCAATTAGAGGTAGTTGGTAAGAACATAAAGGATTTGGATTTAGCAAAAGAGCGTGTTACCGAATTGATTGATATGTTTAATAAATCAATTTGACCAGACCAGCAAGAAGGGATGATTTGGCTATTTTTGGTTCTATTGAAAATAAGATAACCTAAGTCAGAAGTCAGGAAACGATATTCAGCTGTTTACTTTATCAGGATATCCTACAAATGAATCAAATTCATAAGATGATAAAAGGCGAAAGATAAGTGGCTGTTCAGATCATCCCAGAAAGCTTCTACGGTTTCATTTGGGAGAAATAGAAAATGAAACAAAAAACGTAAATCTTTATCGGATCTAATTACATTTGCACAAATTGAAACGAAAGGTGATCAATTAGAAGCTGAACTAGATAACTATGATTTATTTGCACTACCAAAGCTTAGCGCACTTACAAATTCAAACAAGCAAAATCGTATTAAATTGATTGTTATACTCGATTTTACTTCTAGTATTGCAATGATTAATGATACGGAGCTTTTAAAGACGTTAATAGCTAAGTATTTTACAGCTGATCACGAACTATTAAAAGCGGCCAACAAGTGGTTTGACATTGCTGGCAGATCTTTAAAAAATAAATAGTTCTGTACCTGACGATTTTTCTAAGGAAAATAGAATAAGATACACAGCCAACAAATAAAGGCAAACAGTTCAAATTGATATCGAAAACAGACACTATCCAAAAAAGTGTAGAACTTAGTTTCTAAGTTGATCAGAATACAGATTATTACTTGAATATTTTTGTACCTTATTTGTACGCAGTATAAATATTTTTTTTATAAATTATTGATAAACAAGTACTTAAAATCAGTAGTTACTTTCTGTTAACGAAAGTAATCAGTACAAATACTCCCTCCTACCGGAGTCTTATTCTTATTTGGGTATTCCCTTACTGCAAAGGAACTTAGCTCTTATTTTGTTACCTATGCCTTTATCTCCTACTGATATGGGGTAATTTGGAAATAAATCCGGACGTAAGACATTAACTTTTATAGTAGTTATTTTTTTCAACAGATGAAAATCTTTTGTCCATAGCCTTGTCTGCGCCATCACAGCGAGCTACAGAAAAGTCAGGATACAGCGGATAACCAGTAAAATACATGAGCTTTTTTTAAGATGAGCCAAATCATACGTAGTGGCTTAGCAACCAAAATTTTGATTAATACGCTATTCTTAAACTGATTGTCAGGGCAGCGCTAAAAATTGGCGGATCTTCGGACAGCCGGATTAAATCCTACATCACAGCCAACCCAAACAATCATATAAATACAATATCAAATCCAATTCAATAAAAATATTTTGCTTGATGGTGATGAAATTATTTCTAATTATCAATTGAAATAGGACTAAAATAAAAATTGTATTGGAATGCATTC
>JBDNIP010000555.1:0-1841 GCA_041688245.1 Algoriphagus sp. | reverse complement strand
TGCTCGAATATACAAATTATATACGGCTTTGTGTATGTTAATTTTTATAAGACCCTAATTGGGATAAGGGTTTCATTAGGTGCTAAAGGCACAAATTGCATAAGCCCAAAATAAAATTCTCCGTTTTATCCTAATTTAAATAGCCAGCGTGCCAAGGACACGATCTGTAATAAATCCAAGTGAATGTGAAAAACCATCATCAATGCATTCCAATCCAATACTGACTTTACCTACCATATCCTTATTAAATCTTTACCGTAAGATAGAATTAAAAAAACCTGGATCTCAAGAGAGCCAGGTTTTTGCTTTTTGTTCAGGTTGGAGTTATTCCAGCCTACTGTATTCCATATAATTTTTTACCTGCCTCCTCGTATTTATCACCTTGGATCCAAACAGGCTTTATCGCGGCATTTCCTATTTTCTCTGCAGCTAGGATGAAAGACTTCCAGTAAAGGGTCACATAATCCATATCCATAGAATCCATCTGGTCGCCAGCTTTGTGGTAATACTTGTTGATCTCATCGTCAAAAGCGGTAAAGCCAAGACTGAAGGTAGGAGCAGGGATACCTTTTTTGGCAAAGTTTACATTGTCAGAGCGATCATATAATCCTTGCTCAGGTGCTGGATCTGCGATGGCTTTTAAGCCAAACGCTGTAACTGCTTCACTTACTAAGTCATCGGCAGTAGTTCTGCCAAGGCCAATTACGGTGATCACCGAAGTATCATTGTAGCCCGCTCCATCAATATTAAGATTGTAGATGATCTGATCCAATGGAACAAGTGGATTCTCTGCGAAATAGGCTGAACCCAAAAGTCCTTTTTCCTCAGCAGTCCAAAGTGCAATCAAAACAGATCTTTTCGGAGGATTAGCAGCAAAGTATTTGGCAGCATTCATGACAGCAACAGTTCCTACGGCATTATCGCGAGTTCCATTGTAAATCGAATCTCCTTCAGCATCAGGCTTGCCGACACCCACGTGATCATAATGCGCAGAAAGCATCACGTATTCATTCTTGAGTGCTTTATCAGTGCCTTCAATCCAAGCCAATACATTTTTACCTTCAATCGCTTTGTTATTTTTACCTTCAATAGCAAGTTCAGCAGTTGCTTTTCCTCCTGTCATCTGATTTTTGATGGTATTCTTCACATCTTCTAACCAGATGTATGGCATTTTGCTCGATTCGCCATTATCGACGATCAGTTGGGTACGGTTCAAATAATTTGATATCAAAGGCCAAGGGATGGATGGAATATTGAATCGCTCAATAACACCAATAGCTCCTGCAGCCTCTGCAAGCTTTGCCTTTTCCGCACCTAGGCTGAAAAGATCGGCTGGACTCATTCGATCCGGCGCGCCTACATTGGTAACTAGGATTTTTCCTTTCAGATCCTTTCCTTCTAGATCAGCAGCTAATCCAAATCCAACATCGACTAATTCATATTGTCCGGAAATTGATTCACCGTTGATCACGAGCATATTTTTACCCTGAGCATAGACCGAATCGCCTAATATGATCTCTCCCTTTGTCGGAGGTGCCGATATCATAAAAGGTATATTTTGGAAGTAGCCGTCTGCCCCCGGTATTGGCTTAGAACCAAATTCTTTCAGCTGGTCCGCAATAAAATTGTAAGCAAGGGAGATTTCCGGACGAATAGGGTCTCTACCCATCAATTCGTCAGAAGTCAAATAAGTAAGGGAAGCTACCGCTCCCATTTTGTCAAAATTTTTCTCCACATTTTTTTGCTGCGCAAAAGATGAAGTCGTAGTCAAAGCAATAAGGCCAAGGTACAGAAGTGATTTTTTCATAGAATTCATATATTGAGCTAAAGTAATTTTTTTT